>CAZUFI010000152.1:0-2030 GCA_964618745.1 uncultured Thermodesulfobacteriota bacterium
TGCGAGTATTTAACTCTGCGCTTGCAATGACAAGTATCTTATTACCCTGCCGAAGGCAGTTTGCTCACCGCAGGTGCAACCCAAAGGGTTGCCTTACAATTCCCGTATGACAAAATAGACGGCCTTGCCGTTTATTTTGTCTTCAAGACCTCATTCATTGCCCCTGTCCTATATCCCTCAAGGTCCAGCGTTACGTAAGGGAAACCTATTTCTTTGAATTTTGTTACGATAGAGGTGCGGAGTTTTTCGTCCAAGAGTAGTTTGATATCGGCGGGTTCTAATTCTATACGCGCGATATCTCCGTGATAACGAACGCGGAGCTGGCGAAGGCCTTTAGATCGTAAGAACTCTTCACAGGCCTTTATCTTATCAAGTCTTTCTTCCGTGATAGCTGTGCCGTAGGGGAAGCGTGAAGACAGGCAGGCAAGCTGAGGTTTGTCCCATGTGGTAAGGGCCAGCTCACGGCTTAGAAGCCTGATCTCGTCTTTGACGAGTCCGGCCTCTTCCAGAGGGCTTCTGACCTTTAGCTCGCGCGCTGCGTCACGGCCCGGGCGAAAATCTCCGTTGTCGTCGATATTGCTGCCATCGGCGACAAATGCGATGCCGAGCTTGTCGGCCTCGACCCTACAAATACCAAAGAGTTCGTCTTTACAGAAGTAGCAGCGGTTCTCCGGGTTTTCGGCGAAGTTTGGGATAAGCAGTTCATTGGAATCTACTATTATGTGATTTGCGCGGAGTGCTTTGGCAAAGGCCTTGGCCTCGATTAATTCGCTATCAAGGTAGGTCGGTGATGTAGCCGTAAGGGCCGCTGCCTTATCGCCGAGCGTATCGACCGCGACCTTAAGCAGCAGGCTTGAGTCCACGCCGCCGGAGAAGGCCACCAAGACCGAGCCCATCTCACGCAGTATAGCACGTAAGCTCTCTAGCTTTGCCTTTGCCGTAGTGGCCATAGTTGCCTGGCCTTCTTTATCCTGAAGCTTATTGATTACTGCCTCTAGCATACAAGCATATCCTTTGTTGCCTCTTCGTCCATAGCGCTTGTTGCCTCTATCATGCGGCTCTTACCATTGATCGTCGCCTTTACCGTGCCCTTGCCCTTTGCCTTTGGCGAGTACCTGAGCATTATCTTACAGGCCGTATCGACCGCTCCGTTCTGGCCATTAAGGTCCGGGCCTGTGACCAGAGCCACGGGGCCGGGGAAGTCTTCGGGGACGAGCAGGGTATCGTCCTCTTGCGCCAGATTAATAAGCGGGGTATTCTCGGCCTCGCCACGGCTTACGATTATCTTTGTGCCGTTGCTTCTAAAGTGTCTGCCGTATTTAAGGGCATTCAGGTCTTTGGTTGTGACCTTGGCTTTATTATCGAGTAAGTCTCTAATCTTTTTAGAGAAGATCTTATCGGTCAGGAGGCAGCCGCCGGAAGGGCACGGATAATCGGCTACGCCGATCTCTTCAGCCAGCTCTATCTGCGGCCTTCTGGAGCGTCCCGTAACCCCTAGCATCTTACTGCGATCTACTAGCCCCGTCTCTTCCGCGATGGTTGGCTTCATCTGTTGGGCGCAGAGTGGGCGAAGGATGCGTCCGACCATATCGCTCTCTCGCTCTACGAGCTCCATTGCCTGCAACCGCTGGCTCATTGGGCGTTGCCCGAGGACCTCGCCGGTTATTGCGAAATCTGCGCCGATCTCGTCCATATATTTTTTGGCGAGTTTAAACATAAAGACCCTACAATCCATACAAGGGTTTATACCCTTGCCGTAGCCGTGCTTCGGGTTACGGACGATCTCTACGTACTCCATGCCTTTGTGTAATACCTTGATGGGGATATTAAATTCTTCTGCTACGCGTACGGCCTGGCTCTTACAGCCGCCCGCGATTTTGTTGCCATCTTCGTCTTTTTTGCCCGAGTCGCAGGTGCAGAAGGCAGAGGTGAAGTTAAGTGCATGCACCTCGATGCCCTGATCGATCATCATCTTTACCGCTAGTGTTGAGTCAAGTCCTCCTGAGAGGAGCGCTACTGCCTTGGTCATT
>CAZUFI010000152.1:2130-4165 GCA_964618745.1 uncultured Thermodesulfobacteriota bacterium
CACCCAATAAAAACCTTTGTAATTTAGTAATTAACTATTATACTTGTAATAGGTCAAAAATGCAAAAGAAAGAGCCTAGACTAGCGTGTATGCGGTATAAAAAGCCTTATATAATCACTTATAACCATATATTTGCCTGAAATATCCAGATAAAAGGAGCGGCTATCAAGGAACCCGGAGAAGATATACAGACCGTAGAGTATGGTAGTTATCATACGCGCATATTGCTGCCGGTGCTGCTTTTTATCCTTACCGTCTTTACCACGATGACGGCGGGTGCTCTCTATGAGGGGGCCGACCTTTTTAATGATACCTTTAGTATCCTAAAGGGGCTGCCCTTTTGTGTGTCTTTGTTGCTAATACTCGGCACGCACGAGTTTGGCCATTATATCGCCTCACGCCGGCATAAGGTCGTCTCGACCCTGCCGTTTTTTATCCCTGCCCCACCGATACCGCCGATGATTGGGACATTCGGAGCGGTTATAAAGATGAAGACCCCGATCACTACCAAGAACGCCTTGGTTGATATCGGGGCTGCCGGCCCGCTTGTCGGTTTTGTCTTTGCGGTCATCGTTATGATTGTAGGGATGCATTACTCTACCATCGCACCTATCGTATATGATGGTTCGGTGGCCTTTGGCGAGCCGATAATCGAAAAGCTGCTTATATACTTTATGATGGGTGAGATCCCTCATGGTTATGAGCTTGTCCTGCATCCCGTGGCCTTTGCCGGTTGGATAGGGTTTTTCGTAACGGCACTTAACTTGCTACCTATCGGGCAGCTCGACGGCGGTCATATCATGTACGCGATCTTTGGCCCTGACCACCGTAAGGTATCGATGGGAGCGGTAGCTATTCTGGTCGTTATGGGCATAACCTTCTGGCCCGGCTGGATAATGTGGGGCATAATGGTCACGATTATCGGGACGCGGCATCCTCCGATATATGACCAGCATCTGCCGATGGATCCGGCGCGTGGCTTTGTCTGTATGGGCTCGATATTGGTATTTATATTGACTTTCACTCCTACGCCGTTTTATATTAATTAGACGATGAAAAAGTTTACTGAAGACGAATTAAGCGAGTTTGACGGTGCGGAAGAGAATAAACCGGTCTATATCGCATATAAGGGCAAGGTCTATGACGTAACCGGCAATCCGCTCTTTACCGACGGGATGCACTTTGAGCACCCAAGCGGCTGCGACCTTACCGATTATATGGACGAGGCTCCGCATGGCGATGAGGTCATGGAGCATCTGACCGTTGTTGGCGAATATGAAGAGTAGCTCTATTTACCTTATCTTTTAATTAGCGGATAGATGAAGCTTACGATACTAGGTTGCGGTACTTCTACGGGCGTGCCGGTTATAGGTTGTGGCTGCGAGGTCTGCTCTTCTTCTGAGAAGCGCAATAGACGTCTGCGTTCTTCTGCCTTTATCGAGGTGGTAGACTCAGGTGGCGAGCCTCGCTCTATACTTGTTGATACCTCGGTAGACCTGCGCATCCAGGCCCTGCGGGCCGGTTTCTCTCGAATCGATTCGGTGATCTTCACTCACCCCCATGCCGACCATATCCACGGCATAGATGACCTTCGTATATTTAATGTCATTCAAAAGACCTCGATTCCTTGCTACGGTGATGAGATAACGCTTGCGCGTGTGAAGTTGCTCTTTGATTATATCTTTAATGAAGATAAAAAAGACGGCTGGAAGCCCCGGCTCTCGCTCAATACTATTGATGGCCCTTTTGATCTCTTCGGACTTACCATAACGCCTATAAATATCCAGCACGGCAATAATATGATCTACGGCTATCGCTTCGGCGACGTAGCCTACCTTACCGATTGTAGTGGCGTGCCGCCCGAGTCTTTAAAGCTCTTGCAAGGTCTTAAAGTCTTGATCCTCGGCGCACTGCGCAAAAACCCGCACTTCAGTCATTTTAATCTGGACCAAGCCATTGAGGTCGCAGAGAAACTCAAGGCCGACCGCACTATCTTTACCCACCTCAGCCACGGCCTTGACTATGTAAAGGACGC
>CAZUFI010000153.1:0-4159 GCA_964618745.1 uncultured Thermodesulfobacteriota bacterium
GGCAAATTCATCAATATAATTTCACACTACGCACTGCATCAATCTTCTTAATAAATTTTATCGCCCCGAAGGGGCTTTAGTCCTCACGCAATGTTCGCGGGTGACTTACAACGACAGTTTTTTTGTCATTGCGAGGAAGCTGAAAGCTGACGAAGCAATCTCGGTCAATCTAGGGCTGATCCTCACAACTCCCGTTCTTCTTTCGTCTCGCCCATGCCGCCCTAACAATAAGGATATGAGCTATAAAAAGGACTATTAAAAAACCGCGCGCGGCCCACACGCCCGCGCCACTCTTGCCGAGGATCTTTGGCAGATCCTGATAACCCCAGGCAAAGAGTATAATAATCAAAAAAACCGGCGTCACGTACTTCATCAAGTAGAAAAAGACCCTTGGTACTTTTATATGCGCACCCCTGTTTATCTCCTCCCACGCTCGCTCGCCACCCAATACCCACATAAAGATTATCATCTCAAAGAGCGCGAGAATAACCAAAGCGAATGTAGCGACCCAGAAGTCCAGCTCATCGAGTGCGCCCTTTACAAACATCGGAAGCGTAACGGTAGCGAGGAAAAAGACCCCGAGCCAGAAGACGGCCTTCTTTCGCTTCCAGCAAAATTCGTCTTCAAGGAAAGATATCACAGGCTGAGACAACGCAACGACCGAGGTAATTCCGGCTACAAATAAAAGCAGAAACCATAAAAAACCAAAGAACTGCCCGGCTGGCATATGAGTAAAGACCGCCGGCATACTGATAAAGCCCAGACCAAAGGCCCCGCCCTCGGCTATCTCTTTTGCCCCCGATGCGCCAAAGAATATTACGGCCGAGACAATCGCTATAGTCGAGCCAAAGATAACCTCGGCGAATTGATTAAGGCTCGCCGCCGACAGGCCGTCCAGAGCGATATCGTCATTTTTATTAACGTAGCTAGCGTAAGTTATTACCGCCCCCAGCCCGAGCGAGAGGGTAAAAAAGACCTGACCCGCCGCGGCCAGCCAGACCTTGCTATTTAAGAGTCCACTCAGATCCGGCTCCCAAAGAAAGCTAAAGCCCGTCGTGACGCTCAAGGTCGGATCGGTCGGAGAATCAAGGGTAACGACCCGTACAAGGAGCACCAAGGCCATCAGGAACAAAGCCGGGATTGCGATCTTACTGAGCTTCTCAATACCGCCACTGATCCCCTTGGCAAGGACCCAGAGGCCAAGGCCGAGGGTAAAGAAAAAGAAGATATAGACCATCGGGTGCGGCGTCATAAGGACGCCGGTCGTATCTGAACCAATTAGAGAGCCGAGGTAGTCCTGGAAAGGCTTAAGGAATTCTGCGGGTGAGCCGGCGACAAGGGCCGTCTCTGCCGTTGGCAGATAATTAAACAAGGACGACAAGCTAAAGGCCAGCGTCCATGAGCAGATATATATGTAGTAGATAAGAACGACAAGAGGCAGGAAGATGCCGAGGATGCCGATATATTTTGCCAGCCTGTGTTTCCAGATAGCATCGAAGATACCCGGAGTCGAGCCGTGCCCCCTGACCCCGCCGTAACGCCCTATGCCCCACTCTACCCACATCAGCGGAATACCAAGGACGATAAAACAGACAAAGTAGGGGATCATAAATGCGCCACCGCCATTTTCAGCAGCCTGCACAGGAAAACGCAGAAAGTTACCAAGTCCTATGGCATTACCGGCCATCGCCAGTATAAGTCCAATTCTAGAGCCCCATTGTTCACGTTTTGGCATAGAAGAAAAAACCCCGGTAAACGCCTTTGATATCTATTGCTTATTGCCTCGAAAAACCCTAAGACCAATTTAAAAATAATACTGAACTATATAGTTACTTCTTACGCTGCGTAACCCTGTACATATCCATAACCTTACTAAGAGAAAACTCCCGTGGCAGAAGTTTTACAATCTTCTTTTCATCTGCATTTATCTTAAGCTCCAGAAAGCGGAAGTCCTGAAGCTTTTTGAACTCTTCCTCTACAAGCTTCTCCTCTATACCAAAGAGACGCATAATGGTCTTTACGGTCGTATCATAGATAATTTCTGTGTTGTGCTCTGAGACAAGGCCAAGCACCTCGCAGACCCCGGCAGTAAGCTCCGGCATCTCGATGACCTTCTCTGTCGTAAGCTTTAGCCGCTCGGCCATGGCATTCAAGATATTAACGACGATCCCGGGAGAGCCGTCAAGGGTCTGCTTAAAGGTCTCTCTGTCTACCTCAATGACCTCGGCAAACTCAACGGCCTTTATCGTAGCGGTCCTCTTATCATCAAGCAAGAGAGCCATCTCGCCAAAGACATGTACAGGCTCTATAACGGCAACGGTCGTATCCTCACCGTCTCGGCCACTCACAAGTACCTGCACCTTTCCTTTCTTGAGAATATAGGCCTTCTGCCCGATACTTCCCTGAAGAAATATCGTCTCGCCCTTATAAAACTCTCTTACAGAGTAATCTTTACTCACTAGAAACCACCAAGGTTAGATACAACCGGCAACCAAAACAAAGCCTTCGGCAGGTTATGGCAAGATCGCCGCACCACTTAACTTTATACTGCAGATCCAAGGGGTTGTCAAACAAAGAAGAAAGCTCTACGACTGCTGAAGCAAAGGGAAAACAAAGTAAAACAGGTAGCTGGATAGATCGGGTTAGAGATGAAAGAACAATAAGAATAACAGCCATGACGAGACTTTAAAGTCCTCATATATCTACCCTACAGATGACGTAGAAAAGACCCATTAGTAACTACTACATCTCATCATACGGGAACTTACCACCCCATTTGCTGCACCGCGGCTGCACCTGACATTCTCTGCAAAAGGGTATGGGGATGGCTACTCCGTCCTTTAAGACCCCCTCCAGCATATCGAGCGTATAGCCGTTGGCGTCAAAAGAGAGTTCACGCTCCAGAGTAGTACAGCTCTTCATATTATCGACCTCATGCTGCGGGACCTCGGGGTGGATATTCTTGTGCCAGAACTTCTTTATCGAAGGTATGCGAGGGTCATCGCCAAAGGCCATATAATCGTCGCACTTACTGCTATCGAGCCAGTACGGTTCCTGCTCGTTATCGATAGCACCTACCGGGCAGGCATCACGGCAATCCGAGCAACCATCACACATATCCCAAAACCCTGTGGTATCGGTAGCGGCCTCTGGATGCTCCGTTATCTCGCCGTTAAAACCTATGACGCAGATCTTCATATCAAAGCCGAATTTATTGCTGTATATAAGAGAGTTCTTGGCCCGCACCCCTAGCCCCGAGGTAACAGCGGCCTGCTTAAAGTTCGTATAGATCGGCAGCCAGTCCTGCAAGCCTGCCTTCTTTAATATCGCATCGGCCTCTTTATAAAGGGTATAGTCCCAGGAATCCGGCGAGCTCCTAACCAGCACGATTGAGTTGACGACCGTAAGAAAATGTATGTTGTTGGTATAGTCGGCACCGTACTCCTGCGCCTTGCCCTTTATAGGTGAGTAGGCGCAGAACTTGAGTTGCTCTTTGGTAAGAAAACCCACATCCCATTTATCTTCTAGAAAAAGGCTACGTATATCCGAAAACTTAATTTTTTTAATCTCATTCATCTATCATCTCCAACCGTCTGAGACGGGTCACTGCGTAATTCATGAAACCGAATTCACTAGGACATTTCAACAGATTTACCTATAGATTTCAATAGTTTTATTTTACTTTTGCATTATTACAGAAGGCTCGCCCCGAAAAACCAGCGTCTTTTCATACAATCAGAGTTAAAAGCTGGATTTAATATCTGGATTTAATATAATGAACTCTGTATAATGCCATATTGATTTTACGGTAGAGGGCCGCCCGAGGCCCTGGCTTTTGACGTAAAAGACTGAAAAATCAAGATTCGGGGCGTAGCGCAGTCCGGTAGCGCACCGCGTTCGGGACGCGGGGGTCGGAGGTTCAAATCCTCTCGCCCCGACCATCTTTACCTCTCACCCTACAACTCCCTGTCATGACAAGACGCGCGACACCGCAGCCTCGTAATAACAAGACAAACCAGGCTTTTTACCCGTAGCCAAAGCAGCCCTTGGAACAAACCCGGCTTTCCTGTATACTGATAAAAAAAATAGCTTACCACCTAACCTATAGCAATGAACCCAAAAGACAAAAAACTCAAGACCCATCTCGACCGTCTTTACT
>CAZUFI010000154.1:0-4121 GCA_964618745.1 uncultured Thermodesulfobacteriota bacterium
GTAACCGGCGGAGCCGGGTTTATTGGCTCTCATACTGTTGATGCTCTTTTGCTTAAAGGGCATGAGGTTCGCATCCTCGATAGCTTTGAGAAACCAGTGCATCTTAAGGGAAGGCCTGATTATATCCCTAAAGAGGTAGAGGTTATAGAGGGCGATGTGCGTGATAAGGGTGCGTGGGAAGAGTCTCTTGTTGGTATCGATGCTGTCTATCATTTTGCCGCTTATCAGGATTACCTGCCGGATTTTTCAAAGTTCTTTCACGTCAATAGCGTAGGGACGTCCTTGCTTTACGAGGTCGCTGTAGAGCGTAACCTGCCGCTTCAGAAGGTCGTAGTTGCTTCGTCCCAAGCCGTCTACGGTGAGGGGCGCCATAGCTGCCCAAGTTGCAAGACCACGCATTACCCTGATATCCGTAGCTCAGGGGTGATGGGCAGTGCGCAGTGGAATCATATGTGTCCTGCCTGTAAAGGGCCTTTAGAGTATAGTCAGACCGATGAGTCTAGAATTAATCCGCAGAACCAGTATGCGCTTAGTAAATACACGCAGGAACTTATCGCTATAAACTTCGGTCGTCGCTACAATATACCGACTGCGGCTATGCGCTATTCAATTGTGCAGGGGCCGAGGCAATCTTTTTATAATGCGTATTCCGGGGCGTGTAGGATCTTCTGCCTTAGTTATTTCTTTGATAAATCTCCGGCTATCTATGAGGACGGCAAACAGGTGAGGGATTTTGTAAATATCAAGGATGTAGTAGCCGCAAATATCGCAGTATTGGAAAGCGACAAGGCCGATTACGAGGTCTTTAATGTAGGCGGAGGCCGTGCGTATACTGTATCCGAGTTTGACGCGACCGTTAGAAAGGTCTTTGGAAAAGAAGCAATGACTCCGCGCATCCCGGGTGAGTACCGCTTCGGCGATACCCGTCATATATTCTCAGATGTGAGTAAACTTAAAGGACTTGGCTGGGAGCCAAAATCTACGCCGGAAGATAGCGTAAGAGAGTATATGGAGTGGCTCAAAGCGCAGGTCGATATAGAAGACGTCCTTGATTACGCAGAGCAAAAGATGAAGGATATGGATGTCGTGCGTAAGGCCGAGATTAATCTAGCTAAGGAAGGTAGATAAGGAAGGAGACAACCTATGATAATCACCCAGACACCGCTGCGGATAAGTCTTTTTGGCGGGGGTACGGACTTTAAGGATTACTACAGCCGAGACGGCGGGGCTGTATTGAGTTTAGGTATAGATAAGTATATCTACGTAATCGTCAAAGAACGCTTTGACGAGGATATCTATATAAATTATTCCAAAAAAGAGATAGTTGGTTGCGTCGATGAGATAGAGCATGAGCTTGTAAAAGAAGCCATGCGCAAGGCCGGTGTAAAGGCTGGTATAGAGATAACGACCTTGGCCGATATACCATCGGAGGGTAGTGGGTTGGGGTCTTCTTCCAGCGTGACCGTAGGGCTTTTAAATGCCCTTTATGCCTATCAGGGTGAGCAGGTAACGCTTGAGCAACTGGCAAGAGAGGCCTGCGAGATAGAGATTGGTATCCTGGGGAAACCAATCGGCGTGCAGGATCAGTATATAGCCGCCTACGGCGGTCTGCGTTTTATCGAGTTTGATAAGGATGGTAGTATTACCGTTGAGAGGATGCCACTGAAAGAAGAAGAAAAGAGGCGGCTCGTCTCGAATCTATTGATATTCTATACGGGTAAGACCCGCAGTTCTTCTAATGTATTGACCGAACAGAAGAATAATATAGGGCAGAGACTAAGAGAACTTGGCACGATAAAAGAGCTTGCATTCGAGGCAAAGGAACATATACTCGCAGGCGATATCGATGATATCGGTGCTCTGATGCAGAAGGGTTGGGAGGCCAAAAAGAAGCTCGCCTCTAATGTGACTACCCCGGAGATAGATGAACTGTACGCTAAGGCAATCGTTGCCGGTGCTCTTGGTGGTAAGATCTCGGGGGCAGGCTCTGGTGGTTTTTTGCTTCTGTATTGCCCGCGTGAGGTTCAGAACTCGGTACGCGAGGCGATGAACGGCCATATGGAACTGCCTTTTTTACTAAGCCGCGATGGCAGTAAGGTGATATTCAATAACAGAGGCTATGAGTGGAAATGAAGGCCGTTCTGTTGGCAGCAGGGAAGGGGACGAGGCTGCGGCCTTTGACCGATTCAGTGCCAAAGTGCCTGATCCCTATCGGCGGCGTGCCAATGCTTTCGATATGGCTGCGCCTGTTGAAAAAACACGGTATAGAAGAAGTCCTTATTAATACGCATTATCACGCAGAGCAGGTAGATGATTTTCTGGCCAGTGACGATTCGGGGGTCAAGGTCAAGGCCGTATACGAAGAAGAGCTTCTCGGGAGCGCAGGGACGGTACTGGCAAACAGGGATTTTTTTAAAGGTGAAGAAGGTTTTTTTATTATCTATGCCGATAACCTGACCAACCTTGATCTCACCAGAATGGCAGAGTTTCATAGAAACAAAAATAAAATCGGACTCCTGACGATGGGTTTGCAGAGAGCCGAGAAACCTTCGGCATGTGGTATAGCAACGCTGGATAGCCTTGGCCTGATAAGATCTTTTATTGAGAAGCCGGAGCGTCCCGCCTCTAACCTTGCAAACGCAGGTGTATACGTAGCAGGGCAGGGAATCTTCGACTATATTCCGTCTGATAAAAGGCTTGTGGATTTTGGATTTGATGTTTTTCCGTCTCTTATCGGTAAGATCTATGGCTATGAAATAGAGGAATATCTCTTGGATATCGGTACGTTAGAAAACTATAAACGCGCTAACAAAGAGTGGAGCAACAAATGACTAAGGATTTTTTCGACCATTATATAGAAGAAGAACAGAGGCTTCTTGGCGAGGTCTCGGAGGCGGAGTTTAATGATGTAATCGATCTTTTTCAGTCCGCTTACGACGATGGCAAGCAGGTCTTTGTCTTTGGCAATGGCGGCAGCGGCTCTACGGCCTCGCACTTTGCCTGCGATATAAATAAAGGGGTCTCATACGGGCTGGATAAACGCTTTAAGGTCATCTGCCTCAATGACAATATAGCGACCGTACTCGCCTATGCCAATGATACCTCTTATGATGAGGTCTTTGTAGAGCAGCTCAAGAACTTCATGCAGCCCGGTGACGTGGTCTTTGGAATATCAGGCAGTGGAAACTCAGAGAATGTCCTGCGTGCTGTAGAATATGGCAATGGTAACGGTGCAATAACATTAGGTTTTACAGGTTTTGACGGCGGCAAGCTCGGCAAGGTCGCTGGATTATCTATAAATGTGGCCTCAGAAGACATGCAGAAGATCGAGGATATACACCTGATACTTACACACATGATTATGCAGAGTTTTTGTAAAAAGCTCGGACTTCCCTGTAAAAAAGATGGTGAAAAGAGCTAGTCTATGGATGAATGCATTATATATTTTATTCGCCACGGTGAGATACTCTCTAATAAAGAAGACGTCTATGCTGGTTGGAGTGATGAGGAGCTTACACCCGAGGGTGAGCAGTCGGCACGTCGCATGGGCGAAAAGCTCTCTGAAGTCGGCATCGAGGCCATATTTTCAAGCCCTATTCGCAGGGCCGTTCAGACGGCAGAGCTGATAAACCTTGATCTCGGTAAGGAGCTGATTACAGAGCCGGGCTTTAAAGAGATAAAGATGGGGCCGTGGGAAGGGCTTCGCATCAAGGATATTGAAGGGCTTTTCCCAGAAGAGTTTGAGCTATGGATGACAAGGCCCGGAGATCTGGTAATCGATGGCCGTGATACGCTCGGTGAGCTGCAGGCAAGGGCTGTGGCCGGGGTTGAGAAGGTCATTATGAAGGCCGTTGGGAAGGGCAAAGAGAAGGGCAAGGCCAAGGAGACCGAGACTTCGGTCGTCCTTGTCGTAACTCATGTCGCCATAATACGAGTACTTTTTCTTTACTATAACGGCAGGCCTTTAAATGATTATAAGAAGATAAATGTCCCAAATCTCTCGGTCTTTAAACTTACCTTATCCAAGAAGGGTGCGAGCTTCACTCCTATAGAGCTCTAGATATTATTTTCCCTAATACATAATCCAACCAATTAACTTAGCCGTGCAAATACTTGATATT
>CAZUFI010000155.1:0-4114 GCA_964618745.1 uncultured Thermodesulfobacteriota bacterium
TTCAGAGAGATAATGAGCGCGTCTTTATCGCTGGAAAAGCCGCTGCGCATTGCCTTTCTCGGCCCGCTTGCGACCTTTACGCATCAGGCAGGGTTGCAGCACTTTGGGCTATCCGGCGAATTCTTGCCACGTAAAGATATAGCAGAGGTCTTCAGTGAGGTCGAACGAGGCAAGGCCGACTACGGCGTCGTTCCGGTCGAGAGTACGGCAGAGGGTGCGGTCGATCATACCCTTGATCTGCTCGTTAGCTCAAAGCTTAAGATATGCTCGGAGGTAATGCTTGAGGTTACCTCTTCGTTACTTAGTAAGACAGGCGACATAAAGGATATTAAAAAGATCTGTTCACATCCGCATGCTCTTGCGCAGTGCAGCAAATGGCTGCGTGAAAAGTTATCGGGTATACCTATTGTCGAGGTATCATCGACGGCAACGGCAGCGCGTATGGCAGAGGAAGATAAATCAATCGCTGCTATAGCAGGGCTTGCAGCAGCGAATATGTACGGGCTGCGTATCGTCGAGGGCGGCATCCAGGACGTACCGAATAACTATACGAGGTTTCTCGTAATAGGGACAAAGCAGTGCGGTAAGACCGGCTCTGATAAAACCTCGGTCGTCTGCTCGATTAAGGACGGCCCGGGGGCTTTGAGCGGAATGCTCGCGCCATTTGCCAAGCGTAATATAAACCTTACCAAGATCGAGTCGCGTCCGTTAAAGACCAAGGCTTGGGAATACGTCTTTCTTATAGATATAGACGGCCACGCCGGCGATGATAACGTAGCTGAGTCACTTGAAGAGCTGGAAGGGCTTTGTTCATTCTTTAAAGTAATGGGGTCTTATCCAAAAGCCAAATAGGCTTTAAGGCCAAGTAGGCCCCAAAGCCAAATAGGCCCGGTTATAAAAAATAATATGACAGCTAATTTAAAAAAAATAATAGTCCCCGAGGCGATAGAGAAGCTTATCCCTTATCCTCCGGGTAAGCCTATAGAAGAGCTTGAGCGAGAGCTTGGCATAGAGGGCTCGATCAAGCTTGCCAGCAATGAAAACCCGATAGGGCCTTCGCCAAAGGCGATAAAGGCGATAAGTAACGAGCTTGACGGGCTTAACAGATACCCCGATGGTTCGGGGTTTTATCTTAAGAGACGACTTGCGAAAGAGCTTGGTGTAGGCGCGGACTCGATAGCTCTCGGTAATGGATCGAACGAAATAATAGAGTTGCTTATAAGGACTTTTATCAGCGTAGGCGATGAGGCGATAATGGGAGATCCTTCCTTTGCCGTATATCCGCTGGTTATGCAGGCTGCTGGTGGGGTCTCGGTAGAGGTGCCTTTAAAGGATCTGACGATTGATCTGGATGCTATTCTTAGAGCCGTTACCGGCAGGACGCGCCTGATCTTTCTGGCCAATCCGAATAACCCGACAGGTACGGCCTTTGGTGCTGACGCATTAAAGGACTTTATGGCAAAGCTCCCTGAAAGTGTTATTGTATGTATGGACGAGGCTTACTTTGAGTATGTTCGGGCCAAGGACTATCCTGATTCTATAGAGTATATAAAGGACGGCTCGCTTACCAAGGCAAATGTTGTGGTGCTAAGGACATTTTCCAAGATCTACGGACTAGCAGGGCTTCGGATTGGTTATGGCGTGAGTAGCCCGGAACTGATAAACTATATTGATCGAGTGCGCCAGCCATTTAACGCAGGCAGCCTTGGGCAAAGCGCAGCCCTTGCCGCAATCGACGATACCGAGCATGTTGAGCGTTCGAGACGGTGCAATAGCGATGGCATTGAGTTTCTCTTTACAGAACTCACGGCCCTTGGTTATGAGTGTGTACCGACAGAGGCTAATTTTTTCCTTGTTAAGGTCGGCGACGGTAAGGGGTTTTACAATGCGCTTTTAAAAGAAGGCGTAATCGTCAGGCCGATGCAGGGCTACGGACTGCCGGAGTATCTCAGAATTACGGTTGGGACGATGGATGAGAACAGACGCCTGGTTGAAACCATTAAAAAGGTATCGAAAGGACTTTAAGGTTTTATAATATAAAATTTAAATAGAGACTAAGAAATATGGGAGGAATTCAGATGATTATAGTATTTAAAAAGAGTGCTACGGCAGGTGAGATCGAGCACGTCACCGATAAGATAAAAGAGGTCGGCTTGGCCGTACATCTTTCGCAGGGCGAGGAGATAACCATAGTCGGTGCTATCGGCGATGAGACTCTTCTGGACGGGCTACCTCTGGAGGCCCTACCGGGTGTTGAGAAGGTCATGCCGATCTTAAAACCTTATAAAAAGGTATGTAGGGATATGAGGCCTGAGGGCACGGTCTTTGATGTGGATGGCGTAAAGATCGGTGGTAATAAGATCCAGATAATGGCAGGGCCGTGCAGCGTAGAGACGGTAGAGCTGCTCGAAGACTGCGCAGCCAAGGTAAAGGCCTCCGGCGCGTCGATACTAAGGGGCGGGGCATTTAAGCCTAGAACATCGCCTTATTCTTTCCAGGGTCTTGGCGAAGAAGGGCTCAAGATGCTCAAGGCCGCAAAGGAAAAGACCGGGATGCCTATTATAAGCGAGCTGATGGATCCTAGAGATCTCGACCTTATGTGCGAGTATGTCGATATCTTGCAGATCGGTG
Organism: uncultured Thermodesulfobacteriota bacterium; assembly: GCA_964618745.1. Taxonomy (GTDB): domain Bacteria; phylum Desulfobacterota; class GWC2-55-46; order GWC2-55-46; family DRQE01; genus JAJRSM01. Next base: position 2,632 of record CAZUFI010000155.1, read on the forward strand.
CCAGGAATATGCAGAACTTCCGCCTGCTGCTTGAGGTCGGAAAGTCAAAGAAGCCGGTGCTACTGAAGCGCGGCCTTTCGGCAACGATAAAAGAACTGCTTATGAGTGCCGAGTATATCGCCTCTCAGGGCAATACCAATATTATTCTTTGCGAGCGTGGTATCAGGACATTTGAAAGGGCCACGCGTAATACGCTTGATATCAGTGCCGTGCCGGTCCTTAAGGCCGAGACCCATCTGCCGGTATTTATCGACCCGAGTCACGCGACAGGGGACTGGTCGCTGGTAGAGCCACTCTCAAAGGCTGCTATAGCGGTCGGCGCGGATGGCCTTATGATAGAGGTTCATTCAGACCCAGAGAACGCACTCTGTGACGGAGAGCAGTCACTTAAACCGGCAAAGTTCGATAGCCTGATGAATGTACTCGGCAATATCGCAAAGGCCGTTGGAAGAACCATATAGGAAAGGGGTTGATGACAGCTAAGAAGAACCTTCATTTTAAAAAAGTCGCCATCATAGGCGTTGGCCTTATCGGTGGCTCTCTTGCTCTGGCGATGCGAGAGCAAGGGCTGGTTACCGAGATCGTTGGTGTTGGTCGTGGGGTTGCAAATCTGGAAAAGGCAATCGAGCTTGGCATTATAGATTCATATACAACTGATATTCGGGAAGGCGTAAAAGATGCAGACCTTGTATTTCTCGCCGTCCCTGTCTTGAGTATCGCCAAGGTAATCGAGATGGCCGCCTCTGAGCTAAAGCCCGGTGCGATAGTAACCGACGGTGGTAGCGTTAAAGAGACGGTCTTGGAAGACGTAAAGAAGGTCTTGCCTGAAGGTGTTCATTTTATAGCAGGTCATCCTATCGCAGGCACAGAGTTTTCAGGGGCCGCAGCGGCCTTTGCGACTTTATATCAAGGTAAAAAATGCATACTTACCCCGGATGCCGATACCGATCCGGGGGCACTCTCGGCGGTCAGGGATATATGGGAATCGGTCGGAAGCATCGTCACAGAGATGGACCCTAAGACCCACGATGCAATCCTGGGTGCTGTAAGCCATCTGCCTCATGTCATTGCCTACGCGCTGGTCAATACAGTCGCCGGTACAGACGCAGGCGACAGAACCGCCATTGATTACTCCGGCGGCGGCTTTAAAGACTTTACACGCATCGCATCAAGCTCACCCGATATGTGGAAAGATATCTGCCTTATGAACAAGACGGCTATCGTCGAGGTCATAGAGGGTTTTCAGAAAGAACTGGAAATCCTTAAAGACCATATAAAAGAAGGTAGCGCAGACGGATTGATTAAAGACTTTGGCAGGGCAAAGAAAGTACGCGACACTATAAAAAACTGATTCTTCGAGAATCAAAAACTACCTAATGACAACTCCTTTTAAAATTATAAAAAAAAGTAATGGCCTTTGTGGCTCAGTTACCGTACCCGGGGATAAATCTATTTCTCATCGTGCGGTTATCTTCGGTGCTAT
>CAZUFI010000156.1:0-4067 GCA_964618745.1 uncultured Thermodesulfobacteriota bacterium
GTCTGGTTCGACTGGCGTTCTATGCCCCCTACTATCTGCGCCGAGTTCTCGGAGAGCCCTGAGGTAGCCGCAGCCAAAAGCTCCGAAGAATTCCGTATCTGCCCGATTATCTCATTAAGATTTTTCTTCATTGTATTGAGGGCTGCGGCAAGAGTGCCGACCTCATCACTACTCTTGACCACAAGATCCGCTGAGCTCAGATCCTTTGCCGCCATCGTACCGGCAAGCTCTGCTACAGCCGATATAGGCCTTATAATAGAGCGGGTAACCAGTATTAGCGCACCAAAGGCTAGACAAAAAGCAAGAACTATAAAAGCACCTAGTATCTTCATCATATTGCTGATATCTTTTTTCGTATCAGCTTCATACATTCCCACAGCCGTGTTCATATGTTCTACGATTTTGGAACTTAACTTGAGGGAAGCCTCCATAGATGAAATATACTCAGGCGAATTAATCACCGCACTGAGCAATTTTTCGACATCGGCCTCCATCTGCTGCCAAAGCCCTTCTACAACCTTGAGTTCAGCAATAACAGCCGGGTTATGGCTCGGAACAACAGTTGCCAGCTTGGTCATTGCAAGGTCAAGCGGTGCCTGACCACCGTTAATCAGGGCTGTTAAGGTCATCTCAAAGACCTTTGCCGTCCTCTGGTACGGCTTAATATAATCACCACCGCCGCCTGTATCACCACTATCAAAGATAGTACCAAGATTGCTCATCTCGGCAGAGGCCGGGACGGTCACAATAAGTATACCCATAACATCGCCAAGCACGAAGTCTCGCTTGGCACTTTCCGGGTGCGCGTTATGGCAGTTTACACAGGCCGCAGCCCCTGCTATATCAGGTGTCGCGTAGCGCAGTACAGACTTACCCCTGTAGTTCATGAATTTATAATACGGCTTTTTGCTATTGCTCAGGAGGTAGTTGAAGGCATCATTTTCAAACTTGGTGCTGAGTCCTTTTTCTTTATTCAGATTCCAGCGGCTTAAAAGATCATACCTATAGATTCCAGATTTATTGATCTTCTCCGAGACCTCCTGCACAAAAGTAGCAGGAAGCGGTACGCCTCCAACGAGCTGCGACCAGTCCCTTGCGGGCTTAAAGCCAGGGAGCTCTCTTTTAAGCTTACCAATAACACTCTTTGTATATTTTGATCGGTCTTCTTTAATCTGTAAGGTAACCATCTCGGCGGACCTTACGATACTGTCCTTTACCTGCGGCGGAAGGATCTCGGTAAAGAGTTCCTTTGTGTACTTCTGCGCAAGCATCCGCTGCCTACCGGCCAGATTGACCGTACTGGAGTCCTCTTTCAAGGCATTAATCGTAAAAACAGTTACCCCTACCGCGACTATTATCAAAAACAAGAACGCGCAAATAACCGCTATAAGCTTAAACCTTATACCCATAATAGTATACCCCTCCCAAGGACAGAATACTTCGCAACTTATGCTCAAGACCTGGAGCAAAAACCAAAGAAGGGGTTATCATAGTAGTTTCAAAGGAGTGTGAACAGAAGACGAAAGTGAAAAACAGATAAAACTAAAGACAACTTAATTATAGCAGAAAAATAAAGAAAAGTTAGTAATACAGTCAAAAAATATACGGTAAATACGATAGGGAGGTTAACCGGGCAGAGACTACTCTGAACTTAGTTTTTCAAGCGACTTCAGAAGCTCCAGCTCCCCTCTATAGAGCTTTAGTTTCTCTGTTATTTCAGAAAAGCTCTTACCCTCAGAGATCATCTCACGGGCCATTGCCAGGGTCTCGCCCCTAGAGGGTTCTTCATCAGATGCATTTTCTACTGGTCTGCCGGCTGCGGCTGCGGGTACTGCCATCGTATCTATCACGGCCTCTACCTTACCGATAACGCTCTCAAGCTGGTCCTGCTTTTCTTTCAGCTCCCGACACAGCAGATCCATCTCGGCCCGCTTTAGCTCAAGGCTTTTTGCTGCCTTCTGAACCTTCTTGAACTCAGTGTCAAAGGCACCAGGGGTTTCACCGCTGGAAGAGGTCGCTTTCTCCAGACTACTGCCTGCGCGCGCGGCAGTAGAGCGCACTCTAAAGAGGAGGATAATAACCACGCCCATTAAGACGATATCAAAGGCCAAAAATATTATAGTCCACTTGTCCATTGCGAGCTAATGCATTCCTCTACAGGTGATAGCGATCATGTATTATTATATCTGGAGTGTACGGTCTAAGACAAATAGAAGAGATTTTTTATGCACGAATATCTATCTTATTATCACTGCTGCCTTCCGGCGTCTCCTGCTCGTCGTCACCAACGCCTGGAGGCTTTTTATCAGGAGTCTTCTTGCGGTCGGGAACTAAGCGTTCTTCAGTGTCCTTATGGCGTACATGTGTAATACCTTTAATAGGAGTTAACGGCTTGGCTGGGCCAAGCGGTATGCCGGATGTTTTTTCTACCATGCCTATATCGTAGCACAACAAACAAGCAGTTTCAAGAGAAGTGCCGACATTAAGCTACGGACTAATCCTCTGTATCTACCCCGGCCTTAACATTCTCGATAAGCTCTAGGAGCTCTTCCTGGGTAATATCAAGAACCTCGCTGAACTCTTCATCGCTTATTGCATCTGCCTGTGGACTTCTCCAGCCAATACCAAACTTCATACAGATGCGATCTGCAACATTTACGATCTTTGCGACATCATAGAGAGACTGATTGTAAGAGAGCTTCTCGACATCATCGAAGTGCCTGAGCATCATCTCCATAGTCTCCGGGAAGCTCCACTTCCTAACGACCAGCGCGCCGACCTCTCTGTGACTAAAACCAAAGACCTCCTTCTCGGCCTCAGCGTAACTTACGCCGTCGTTATAGACCTTCTCCATTACCTCACTGAACTTTTCAGGATGCTCATTATTTAATATGACATTACCGACGTCATGCAGAAGCCCTGCAACAAAAGCATCCTCTGCCTCTGAAGGACTGTTGCGACGGGCAATCATATGAGCAATAACGGCTGCGCCGATGGACTGCTCCCACAAAAGCTTCTCGGTCAGACCAAAACGCTTGTAGACACCCTTCATCGATCCAGCCATTACGATATTTTCAACAGCCCTGAAGCCAAGTCTCATGATGGCCTGAGAAAGATTCTGGATAGTCCTGTACCCTCCGTAGAAGGCCGAGTTGGCTATCTTCAGTATCTTGGCGGTCATGCCCGGATCGGTCATTACAATCTTGCGGAGTTTATCTACATTGGCATTGGGATCTGCCATAAGCGACATAAGTTTCTGTGCTGTAGCAGGTAGGACCGGCAAATCACAGGTCTTAAGGATGATATCCTCAAGATTCTCATTGCTAGGTGTGGCATCTTCGCTCATTTAACACCCTCGCTTTCAGATTAAGTATTTATTAAACTATTAGCCATATTTCTTAAAAGAGTTTAGCACAGCAATAGTTTTTTGTCTAGCAAAGTAGCGTTTTTACCAAAGTTTCAGGACACTTAACCATCAAGTTGCATAAATTATCAGTCCCGGAGAACTAAAAACCCAAATAAAAGACAGGAAAGCAACAGCCGACCTGAACTTTGCCCAGGTCGGCTAACTCTAAAACTACTATCACCATTAAAGCCGGCTACTACTCATTAGCTGCAATGGCATCCATCGAAGAGTTTTCATCTTCAGTAAGTACCTTCTCTACGTCAAGGAGTATTATAAGCCTATCGTCAAGCTTACCGACTCCTTTTATATACTCGGTCTCAACACCGCAGACCATTGTTGGCGGTGGCTCAACAGTATCGGCCGGGAGCCGCAAGACCTCCGAGACCCCGTCCACTCTAAAACCAACCGTCGCTTTATGCAGCTCGACCACTATTATACGCGCCTCACTGCTATCCTCGGCCTCTGGCATGGAAAAACGTTTGCGCAGGTCCATAACCGGAATCACCTTTCCTCTAAGGTTAATAACCCCCTCGATAAACTCCGGGGCCTTAGGCACTCGGGTCAGATCCATCAGCCGGATTATCTCCTGCACCTTTAGTATATCTACCGAGAACTCTTCGTTGCCGAGGCTAAAGGTCACTAGTTGCAGTACATCACCTGA
>CAZUFI010000157.1:0-4052 GCA_964618745.1 uncultured Thermodesulfobacteriota bacterium
TGCCGGTACTATCTTTGTCTCAACATATACCTCAATCAAGAGCGAAGTGTCTTTGGCAGCACCCATTATATAAGATATCAATCTATCGGCAGGAGACCCGCCGTTGGTCTCTGCGCCCGCCTCATTTAAAAGAGTTGTATAGGCGACCTTGCCGTCGATAAAGATAACAAAGTGCCACCGACCGCTCTCGCCCTCTGAGTCAGAGATAGCTATTACAGCATCCTTACTCTTGCCCTCCATATTCTCAATGACCTCTTCCGGGGCCATCTGGTCTGTGGTAAAGCTCAGTTCCGGGTTATAATTGATTCGGACAAGAAGACAGAGAAGTACTTTTTTATCGGCCTTGTAAACCTCAATATCAACTACTTTGAGGTTACGAAACCATAAGAAAAACTCTTCGATAGAGGTGATTCTAGAGGTCGCACCATCAATAACCGCAGCGACATAGGGTTTACCCTGAATGACAAAGAAGTACCTGAGTAGATCCCCTGAACGAGCCAAGACAAAGCCATCTTCTAGCGTTCCCTTAAGGCCGTCAAAGAAGGCATCTATGCTTTCAAACGATAGATCCTTCTGCTCAAATACCAATGAAGCCCCTGAAGCCTTCATTTAACCTCCCCCTGATGATAAGAGACTATTAAACCTCTTTGCCATAGAGATCTTTCAATATCTTCGCTCCACCTGCTTCAAGCAGGCTCTCGGCCAGCATTATTCCGAGTTCTTCAGTGCGTGAGACATTGCCCTCGATAATATCTTTTATAACGATCTTTCCGTCGGTCGATGCAATTAGTCCCGTCAGGCTTACTGTATTTTTAAAGACAGTTCCGTAAGCAGCTATTGGGACCTGGCAACCACCTTCGAGCCTTTTTAAAAGTGCCCTCTCTCCGCGCACGGCATAAGATGTACTCTTGTCATTGAAGCCATCGACGACATCTGTTAACCTCTCATCACCGATGCGTGTCTCTAATCCGAGCGCACCCTGGCCAATAGCCGGAAGCATCAGGGCCGGGGATATATGTTCTGTTATCTTACCTGTCCAGCCCAGCCTGTTAATGCCGGCGGTAGCCAGAATAATCGCGTCGTATTCGCCTTCTTCGAGTTTTCTAATTCTTGTATCAAGGTTACCTCGAAGCGGTAGTATCTCAAGGTCTGGCCTTAGACATAGCAGCTGGCTTTGGCGACGCAGGCTCGATGTGCCGATCTTTGCGCCGTCTGGCAGATCCAGAAGCTTTATGTTGTCTCTGGAGAGGAGCGCGTCCCTTGCGTCTTCTCTGGCCGTTATGGCTCGAAGCTCAAGGCCCTCGGGGAAGTAGGTTGGAACGTCCTTCATGGAGTGAACCGCCATATCGACCTCACCGGAAAGAAGTGCCTCTTCTATCTCTTTTACAAAGAGCCCTTTACCACCTACCTGCGCCAGCGGGACATCCGTTATCTTATCCCCTGTAGTCTTGATCTTTACAAGCTCTACCTCGGTGCCTACGAATCTTTTCTTTATCTCAGAGGCGACCCACTCGGCTTGCCACAGTGCGAGCTGGCTTGCACGAGTACCTATCTTTACCGGAATACTCACTCTCTCTACCTTCCTTTACCCGTTGCCAGGTACTTACTTTGCGTTGCTAAGACTTTTTTTTTCTTGCTCTTCGCCGTCCAGATCAAAGAGCCTTCTCACTACATCTATAAGCATATCACCATCGACACTGCTAGCCTCCTGCTTGAGGTGGCTTATGGGGTCATGCAGAATTTTATTTACAATAGAAGTCGTCATGGCATCTATTGCCTTCAGTTCTTTATCACTGAGGCTGGCAAGTTGTCCAGCCGCCTTCTCTATCTCTCCCTTTCTGATCTTCTCGAATTGCTGCCTAAGAGCGATTATCGTCGGGACGACATCCAGAGAATTTGCCCACCTGTAGAAAACACTTATCTCTTCGTCAACTATAAGCGTTGCGTCCTCGGCTTCTTTTGCGCGCTCTTTGAGGTTGGCCTCTACAACATCCTGCAAGTTATCTATATCAAAGAGATAGACGTTGTCTATATTGTTGATGAGCGGGTCGATATTGCGAGGTACCGAGATATCTATAAAGAAGATAGGCTTGTGTTTACGCTCGCGCATAACGCCGTTTACGTCACCTGCTTTGATTATAAAATCAGGAGCTCCGGTTGAGGCGATTACGATATCAACGCTCTTTAGGTAGTGGACCATCTCGCGAAACATCACGGCCCGACCACCGAACTCGCGCGACATTGATACGGCCCGCTCGTAAGTCCTGTTGGTTATTACTATCTCTTTTACCCCGGCACTTAGCAGGTGCTTAGCCCCGAGCTCTGCCATCTCCCCGGCGCCAACGAGCATAACGGTCTTGCCCTGCAAGCTGCCGAATATTTTCTTTGCCAGCTCAACGGCAGCGTAGCTGATAGATACAGCCGCCGCACCTATACGGGTCTCGGTCCTTATGCGTTTAGATACGGAGAATGCCTTGTGGAATAGCTTATTAATAACGACGCCAGCGGTATCGCTAAGTACGGCATGGCCGTAGGCGTCCTTGACCTGCCCGAGTATCTGCGGCTCACCCATGACCATCGAGTCCAGCCCGGCACTTACCCTGAACAGATGCTTTACCGCTTCTTCACCTGTATGTACGTATAGATGGTCACGCAGCTTGTCGCTGGCAATATCGTGATAATCCGAGAGAAAGCCTTTGATCTCTCTCGCACCCTCGACAATATTCTCGGCGATCCCTATAACCTCTACCCTATTGCAGGTCGAGAGAATAACAGCCTCGTTAATGGCATATCGGCTGACCAGTCTCTTCAGTGGCTCGCAGATGGCATTTGTGCCATCTGGAGTCTCTGCTGGAAAGGTCAGCTTTTCACGCAGCTCAACCGGGGCGGTCCTATGATTTAGTCCTACTATTATAAGGTTCATAAACTTTTTTAAATTACTTAATTTTATTCTGCACTATTTTATTGTTTTACCAGTCCGTGCGATGCACCTACTATTATATAGATAACAAAGAAAGATCCCAACAATATCAAAAATGCCGCGACCGAGAAGATCGCCGACTTGCGTCCTCGCCAGCCCGTAGTAAGGCGGCCATGCAAGAGTGCCGCGTAGAGTATCCACGTTATAAGCGACCAGTCTTGACGCGCACCCCACGACCAGTAAGTGCCAAGCGAATAATCAGACCAGATAGCCCCACTTATGATCGCAAGCGTTAAAAATGAAAAACCGTAAGTCAGGCATTTATAACCAAGATTATCCAAGACCTCAAGGGAAGGCAGTATAAAGTAAAGCCCCTTGATCTTACGTTTTTTTAAGTACCTGTCCTGGATAAGGTACATAATCCCTGCTATACAGGCCAGAGCGAAAAAAGTATTACCAAGAAAGGCCAGTACAACATGGACCGGCAGCCAGTAGCTCTCCAGCAGCGGTGCCAGCGGGACTATCTCGCTTGGCAAAAAAGATGCCGTTATAATCAGCAGTAACGCAAAAGGTGCTACAAAAGCACCGAGTATCTCCATTCTGTACTTAAAGAGCAAGACTACATATACAGCTACCATCAGCCACGAATAAAGCGTGAGCGATTCATGCAGGTTGGCTACAGGGACACGCCCGGCCTCTAAAAAACGCAAGATCAGCGTCAGGGTGTGTGCCGCAAAGCCACAGTACAAAATATACCTGCCAGCCTTTACCAACTGCTCGTTATGCTTAACAAGGTAGGCGATAAAGACAAGCGTTGCGATAAAGTATGCAGCGGCTGTTATATGAAAAAATATATTACTCACAATACCCTATAAACAGCTAGCACATTTGCCCCTGATAGACGTATCCACCAGAGGCAACAGGCTTTAGTAGCCCTTAGATATAAATCGGCCTTTTTCTATATATACTTAAGTACTGCGTACAGCATATCCATTAATTTGGTTCTGTACTACGCACGGCACGGGACTTCTTGTAGAACTTTGCCGCCCCGTATGGGGCTGCCCCACCGCAGGTGGTTAACTACCGCAGAGACCATCAACTCAACCCTGTACCACAGTAAAGGCATGAACGC
>CAZUFI010000158.1:0-3986 GCA_964618745.1 uncultured Thermodesulfobacteriota bacterium
CGATATCACCGCCGCGAAGGCTCTGCACACCTATCTCGCCTTTCTTACGCTCGCCTATTATACCGTTACGCTCAAAGACACCTACCTTTTCCAGATCTCTACCCAGAGCATGAGCGGCGACCTCGGCAAGCCTAAGCCCTGTACCCGAGGGCGCATCGACCTTATGCTTATGATGGCTCTCGACGATCTCTATATCATAGTCATCGCCAAGGGCGCGTGCCGCATCGGCTACGAGTTTAAAGAGCAGATTGACCCCGATGCTCATATTAGGAGCTAGAACAATACGCGTGGTCTTTGCGTACTCCTGTATTATCTCCTTGTGGTGCGGAGAAAACCCGGTAGTCCCGATAACAACGGCCTTACCAAGCTCTACGGCCTGCTTCAGGAACTCCATTGAAGGCTCGGTCGCAGAAAAATCAATTATTACATCGGCTGCTTTAAAGGCCTCTGCCGCGCTACCCTGCACTATAACTCCGGCGCAGTCGCCACCGACTATCAGCGCAGCGTCTTTACCGATATGCTCACTTCCTACCTTTTCCAAGGCCCCTGCAAGCTCTGTCAATGGGTTTTCTACAACAGCTTCTGCAATCTTCCTGCCCATACGACCGCCAAGGCCTGTAACTGCTACTTTTATCATCTAAACTCTCCCTATACACTTCTAAAACAAGCAGTTATTATCTCAAAAATGTCACATATTTACAAGCTGTAGTTTGTTTGTCGGCTACGCGCCCACAAGACCATAGGCCTTTAATACCTCATCAAGCTTACCTCTGTTTTCATCCGACAAAGCAACCAGAGGAAGTCGGAACTCTTCATCCATAATCCCCATTGCAGCCAGAGCAGTCTTAACTGGAATAGGACTTGTCTCGATAAACATCACACGGTGCAGGGGCTGCAAGCTATAATGCAGCTTACGGCTCTCATCCAGATTACCCTCAAAAAAGAACCTGCACATATCCGATACCTTGCGCGGCGCGATATTAGATGTAACCGAGATAACCCCTTGGCCGCCGATTGCCAGCATCGGCATAGTGATAAAATCATCGCCCGAGATAATCTCAAAGCCCTCGACGCTACGCTCAATGACCTCTGTAACCACAGCAATATCGCCTGTAGCGTCCTTTATCCCTACTATATTATCGATCTTCGACAGCCTGCCCGTAGTCTCGGGGCTCATATTAACGCCCGTCCTGCTTGGCACATTATAGAGGATGATCGGAATATCGACCTCTCCGGCAACAATACTATAATGCTCGTACAACCCGGCCTGAGTCGGCTTATTATAGTAGGGCGTTATAAGAAGCGCACCGTCTGCTCCGGCCTCTTTTGCGTGACGCGTAAGCTTTACCGTCTCGCCGGTCGAGTTTGAGCCTGCCCCGGCTATTACCTTTACCCTACCGGCTGCGGCATCTATTGCGATATCCACGACACGGTTATGCTCATCATGCGTGAGCGTCGCACTCTCGCCGGTAGTACCGCATGGCACAATACCGTCTACCCCGTTCTCTATCTGAAACTCTATCAGCCTTCTAAAGGCCGCTTCGTCTACCTTGCCACCCTTAAACGGCGTAACAAGTGCGGTAAAACATCCTCTAAACATCTCTGCCTCCACTTACTCTCTTTTAACTTATATCTCTACCGTACCCTCAAAGGCCTCGACGGCAGCTCCTGTCATAAATACCCTTTCATCCTTTGCTATCTCTATCTTTAAGATACCACCCTTTAAAATGACCGATACATTAGAAGAGGTCAACCCCTTAAGGTTCGCTGCCACTGCCGTCGCGCATGCACCCGTCCCACATGCCAGCGTCTCTCCGCTGCCACGCTCCCAGACACGCATCTTTACCTTCCGCTTATTAACGACCTCGACAAACTCGACATTCGTCCTCTGCGGAAAGAATTTATTCTTCTCAATGGCCGCGCCAAAACGCTCGACATCAAAGCTGTCTACATCCTTAACAAATATTACGCAGTGCGGATTACCCATAGAGACGCAGGTTATACGGAAGGTCTTGCCAAGTACCCGCATCGTATGGTCTACGATAGGGCCCGAGGCTCTAGCAGGAATGAGCTTACCCTCTGTAATGGCCTTGCCCATATCAACCCTTACCAAAGAGGCATCACCCTTTACACGCTCGGGCCTGATAATACCGGCCATCGTCTCTATCTCTAACGTATCCTTATCACTGAGCTTACGCTTCCAAATATATTCTGCCAGACACCTTATGCCATTGCCGCACATCTCGACCCTACCACCATCGGCGTTATAGATATCCATACGAAAATCAGCCTTGCGCGAAGTGCGCAGCACCAGGGCCTGATCAAAGCCAATAGCAAACCTGCGGTCGGATAATTTCTTTACGACCGACTCGATCTTATTTATTTTCTTTCTGCGCAGATCAAGGACAATAAAGTCATTGCCTATCCCGTGCATCTTGGTAAATTTCAGCTTCACATCTAGCTCCCCTTTAAACCTTGATTACTTCTTAAAAAGCCCTTCCGGCATTGACTCACCACGCATAAGATCAGCGATCTTCTCGCGCTTTCTTACCACATAATAATCCTTACCATCGACCATAACCTCAGCAGCCCTTGGCCTTGAGTTATAATTGCTCGACATGGTAAAGCAATACGCACCGGCACTCATCACGGCAAGCAGCCCACCCGGAGCGGTCTCTTCAATCTTTAGATCTTGACCGAGAAAATCCCCTGACTCGCAGATCGGACCGACGACATCGCCCTCTACCATCTCGGGCTTTCCTTTTCCACTGGCGAGCCGTACCGGCACTATGCCGTGGTACGAGCCGTAAAGGCTCGGTCTTGGCAGGTCATTCATCCCTGCATCGGTTATCGTAAAGTTCTTTGTCGAACCCTTCTTGGTATAGGTTACGCTTGTAGCGAGTATCCCTGCGTTACCGACCATACTGCGGCCCGGCTCAAAGATAAGGGTCACGTCCAGATCCTTTGTATTTTTTATAACTGCCTCACCATACCTTGACGGATGCGGCGGAACTTCATCTTTATATGTTATCCCAAGCCCTCCGCCCATATTCAGGTACTTAACATCTATACCTTCTTTCCTAAGCGTACCGATAAGTTTCTTTGTCTTAGAGATCGCTGCGGTAAAGGGCGTTATCTGCGTTATCTGCGAACCTATATGGCAATCAACACCCATGAGGTCTATGTTCTTCAGGTTGTCTCTGGCATAGACGTATTCCTTTATCGCAGCACCCATCTCAATACCGAATTTATTCTTCTTAAGGCCGGTAGAAATATACGGATGCGTCTTCGGATTTACATCCGGGTTTACCCTGATAGCGACCCCAGCCTTTCTCTTAAGCCTGCCCGCTATCTTGTCTACGGCGCGAAGCTCCTGCGGGCTCTCGACATTAAACATCAGGATATTTTTCTTTATCGCAAACTCTATCTCATCGTCACGCTTACCAACGCCGGAGAAGACAACCTTACGGCTATCGCCACCAGCCTTAATGACTCTTGCCAGCTCTCCTGCGGAGACGATATCAAAGCCACTACCAAGCTCGTCAAATGTCCTGAGTACAGCCAGGTTAGAGTTCGCCTTTACCGAATAACAGATAAGGTGCGGAGTTTTTTTAAAGGCATCATCATAGGCCTTATAGTGCCTGACCAAGGTCTTTTTGCTATAGATAAAGACGGGTGTGCCCACCTCTTCTGCTATCTTCTCAATCGGTACGCCCTCGGCGTGAAACCTCTTTCCTTTATACTTAAAAAAATGCACTTTACTTTGCTCCCCCTTAGATCTATTTATTTATTGCCTGCGTAGCATCTGCCTTTGGCGGTTTTGGCGGAGCCTTACTCCCACAGCCCTGCAAGACAAAGACCGTACTGAAAACTACCAGACACATAACTAATATTATTTTCTTCATCGATTTCCTCTATTTATATTTAAGAATATAAATATTCTTTCCGGCATTTAACGAATGGGCTTTGCTGCCCGCATGGGCTTT
>CAZUFI010000159.1:0-1322 GCA_964618745.1 uncultured Thermodesulfobacteriota bacterium
GCGTACGCACATAGAAGAACAAAAAAGAGAGAGATGCGCAGGCTCTGGATTGCCCGTATTAATGCGGCAGCTAGGAGCAACGGTATTAGTTACAGTCGTCTTGTCGAGGGCTTAACCAAGGCAGAGGTCGGTCTAGACAGGAAGGTTCTTGCCGATATCGCGCTAAAGGATCCCGCTGCATTTACTCAGATCACGGATATAGCCAAGAAAACGCTCTCAATATAATATGAAGCAAAGACTCGATACGCTCAACGCAGAGGTGCTGGCTGCCCTTAACAAGGCAGCCTCCAGCCGCGAGATAACCGAGGTCAAGCAGCAGTATCTGGGCCGTAAGGGGCCGGTCACAGCGCTCGTCAAAGAGCTTGGAGGGCTTGCCCCCGAGTTGCGTCGAGCTGCCGGTGAGGCGATCAATGCCGTTAAGAAGGCTTTAGAGGCAGAGGTCGAGTTGCGCCTTGCTGACTTAGAACGTCGTGAGCAAGACGCACTGCTCGCAAGTGAGACCGTGGACGTAACCCTACCGGGGCGTCGTTTGCCTCTTGGTTCGTTGCACCCGGTAACGACTGTGATGAGTGAGATCGAGGATTTTTTCGGCGATCTTGGCTTTGAGGTCGCAGAAGGCCCGGAGATAGAATCTGATTATTACTGCTTTGAGGCCCTTAATATTCCCAAAGATCATCCTGCAAGAGATATGCAGGATACCTTCTATGTAAATCAAGACGCAGTGCTTCGCACTCATACCTCACCTGTGCAGATCAGGGTGATGGAAGGGCGTAAGCCGCCGCTTCGTGTCATCGCACCGGGTACTGTCTATCGGCGCGATAGCGATATAACCCACACTCCGATGTTTCATCAGGTCGAGGGCTTTATGGTCGATAAAGATATCACCATGAGCCATCTTAAAGGGATCTTGTCGTCTTTCCTGAGGCATCTCTTCGGTAAAAAACGCGAGGTAAGGTTTCGGCCAAGCTTCTTTCCATTTACTGAGCCAAGTGCCGAGGTTGATATCCAGTGCGTGCTCTGTAATGGCTCGGGATGTAGGGTCTGTAAGGATACCGGTTGGCTGGAAATCCTTGGCTGCGGCATGATTCATCCGAATGTCTTTGCCTCTGTAGATTACGACAGCACTGAGGTCACGGGCTTTGCCTTTGGTCTCGGCATCGAGCGCATAGCAATGCTTAAGTACGGCATAGACGACCTGCGTGTTTTCTTTGATAATGACACTAAGTTTCTTAGACAATTCTAACTATAACTCTAACTTTAATTGCTGCCACAGTGCTGGCGACCTTACTTTAAAAAAATGATACTAAGTTTCTTAGACAATT
>CAZUFI010000159.1:1422-3960 GCA_964618745.1 uncultured Thermodesulfobacteriota bacterium
AATTTAAAAAAATGTTATTTAGTTATAATTGGATAAAAGAATATATAGATACGAAGCTCTCGGCTGTTGAGGTCGGTAGTAGGCTTACGGCTGCCGGTATTGAGGTAGACGGGGTTAGTAGCGAGGGCCCGGACATTAAGGGTGTGGTAACGGCTGAGATAATATCAAAGGGCGGCCATCCTAATGCCGATAGGTTATCGCTGTGCGAGGTGGCAACTCCTGATAAGACTTATTCTATTGTCTGTGGGGCTACCAACATGAAGGTCGGTGATAAGGTTGCGTTGGCCCCGGTCGGCGCAATACTGCCGGGCGGACATAAACTCAAGAAGTCAAAGATACGAGGTGTAGCTTCAGAGGGGATGATGTGCTCTGAGGTAGAGCTGGGGCTTGCTGAGGAGTCCGATGGAATTATGATCTTACCTGACGGTACTGAGGCTGGTAATGACCTTGTATCGGTGCTTGAAGGTGCTGACTCAATGCTTGACGCCGATATACTGCCCAATAGGCCGGATTGCATTAGTATACGAGGGCTTGCCCGTGAGATCGCTGCGGTTACGGGCTGTGGCTTTACCGATAAAATTGCCGCTATTAAAGATAGTTCAGGCGATGGGGTAGAGGTCGGTATTAAGTCGCTTGATTGCAAGAGGTATTCGGCGCGGGTTATAAAGGGCGTTAAGGTAGGGGAGTCACCAAAGGCTATTAAGGTGCGTCTGGAGGCCCACGGAATGCGTCCTGTCAATAACGTCGTTGACGCTACCAATATAATATTGCTGGAGATGGGGCAACCTCTGCATGCATTTGATCTGGAAAAGCTGAGTGGGCAGATCACGGTTCGTCAGGCAACAGACGGCGAGAGCATAGTGGCGATTGACGGTAGCGAGCATAAGTTAAAAGAAGGTATGCTGGTTATAGCAGACGAGACGGGAGCGCAGGCCATAGCCGGAATTATGGGCGGGGCCGCCAGTGAGGTCACCGACGAGACGACCGATATAATGCTTGAGAGTGCGTATTTCGCCCCGGCCTCGGTTAGAAGGACCTCAAGAAAACTTGGCCTTAACTCGGATTCTTCCTACCGCTTTGAGCGTGGCGTTGATATCGAGAGCGTCGTAGTCGCGCTCGATAGGGCCGCCGAACTTATCATCGAACTTGCCGGGGGAAGCATCGCGGGTACGGTAACGGATGTCTATCCAACTGTTAAAAAGCAAGAGCCAATCAGCTTTGATATAGCACGCGCAGAGCGTCTGCTGGGTATGAGCTTTTCAGAAGATGAAGTTGTTAAGATACTTGAAGGTTTGACTATAACCACTGAAAAAACAACAGAAAAAAACACATTAAAAGTAACGCCACCATCCTTTAGAATCGATATTAACAGCCAACCCGATCTCGCCGAAGAGATAGCCAGGATAAAGGGATATGAGAATATTCCCGAGCTCTTGCCTGTTGCAATTTTAGAGCCAGGTAAGCGCAGTCGGTTATCAACGCTACGTCGCAGGCTCAGAGCCTTGCTCGTAGCCGAGGGCTTTAGTGAGGCCATTAACTATAGCTTCGTATCCCCTGAACTTATTAGATTAACCGGTGATGATCTGGAGCAATGCGTCTCGGTCGTTAACCCGTTAAGTACGGATCAGTCGGTTATGAGAAGGTCTTTGCTGCCCTCGCTGCTTGAAAATATGCGTCTGAATCTAGGGCGTAGCAATGAAGAGCTCAGGCTTTTTGAGGTTCGTCCTGTCTATTCACTAGAGAGCGGAAAGGTTCGCCAGAGCTGGCGTATAGCAGGGCTGCTTTATGGCAACCGCACCGGGGCGCAGTGGAACCGTAATGACCGTTGGTGTGATTTTTTTGATATTAAGGGGATTGTCGAGCGTTTTTTAAAAGGCCTTAACGTGGATAAAGGTATAGAGTTTACAGCACTCGAAGAGGGCGATAAGTACTTTAAAACCGGGAAGTTACTGCATCCAGGGAAGTCTGCCGGGGTCTTTAAAGGGGGGCGCAGGGGCGTGCATATCGGCGTGCTCGGAGAGCTGCACCCCTCGGTTGCGAAGTCCTTTGGATCAAGAAAGACGGCCTGTGTCTTTGAACTGGAGTTAGGGGCGATGGAGAAGGGTTTTCAGAAGATTCGCCCTTATGAGAAACTCCCGCGCTATCCTCAGTCGATCAGAGACACGGCATTTATCGTGGATGAGCAAGTAACTTACTCGGAAATAATGAGGACGATTAGTAAAATAAGTACAAAAGTTATTGATAATGTTGAAGTGTTTGATGTATACTATGGCGGATCAGTCGAGCAAGGTAAAAAAAGTATTGCGCTAAGGATTATCTACCGCTCTGCCGATAAGACTCTAAAGAGTGATGAGGTCGACAAACTTCACTCAAAGGTCACAGGAGAGTTGGTCTCTAGGTTTGGTGTCGAGTTTAGGAGTTGAACCCATCACGCAGGAGGATGTACGATGACTAAAGCTGATCTGGTAGAGGTAGCCTTCGAGAAGGTTGGCTGTTCCAAGAAAGACCTCGCAGAGGTCGTGGATCAGGTATTTGAAA
>CAZUFI010000160.1:0-3935 GCA_964618745.1 uncultured Thermodesulfobacteriota bacterium
TGTTGCCCTCGATTAAGCTCAGAGATATGAACAAGGCCTTCCAGCCCCTCTTCCAGCTCTACAAATGCCCCGAAGTCAGCGACACTCGTAATCTTACCTTCTATAATCATACCAAGGTTATAGCGTTCTTCAACCTTATCCCATGGGTTTTTCTCCAATACTTTCGTGCTGAGAGAAAAACGATGGTTCTTTTTATCTATATTCAGGACTATTGCCTCGACCTCTTGACCCTTTTTAAAGACCTCTGAAGGGTTCTTGACCTTCTTCCATGAAAGATCAGAGATATGAACGAGACCGTCAATACCTGCCTCTACACCTACAAACATGCCAAAGTCGGTTATATTCTTAACAACGCCTGTGACCTTACTGCCTGGAGGATACTTATCGGCGAGCTCATCCCAAGGATTCACCTCCACCTGCTTAAGTCCGAGGGAAAGCCGCTTTGCC
Source organism: uncultured Thermodesulfobacteriota bacterium (assembly GCA_964618745.1). GTDB lineage: Bacteria > Desulfobacterota > GWC2-55-46 > GWC2-55-46 > DRQE01 > JAJRSM01. The sequence continues at coordinate 448 of CAZUFI010000160.1, forward strand.
GTTGTATCCATATCAAGGACGACTACCTCTATCTCTTGCCCGACCTTCAGCTTCTGCGACGGGTGACGAATCTTTGTCCAGGACATCTCCGAGATATGAATAAGCCCTTCCAGACCCTGCTCTACCTCGACAAATGCGCCGTAATCGGTGAGGTTTACGACCTTGCCGTTAACCTTCGTCCCTACCGGGTAATTATCAGGGGCCGCCTGCCACGGATCTGGTCTGGTCTGCTTAAGGCCGAGAGAAATCTTGTTATCTTCCTTATCGTACTTTAAGACTTTTACTTTAATTGTATCGCCGATCTTTACTACCTGAGAAGGATGTGTGACCTTACCCCAGGAAAGATCCGAGAGATGAACCAGACCGTCTACTCCGCCCAGATCAAGGAACGCGCCGTAATCGGTGATGTTTTTAACTATACCGTCAACTATCAGACCCTCTTCCATATTTGCAAGGGTCTCGGTCCTGATCGACTCTCTTTCTTTTTCAAGAAGAACGCGTCTGGAGATAATAACGTTGTTTTTGCGTCTATTATATTTGAGTATCTTAAAGGTAAACTTAGAGCCAAGGAGTGACTCCGGATCTCTTACAGGTCTCAGATCGGCCTGCGAGTTTGGCAAAAAGGCAATGAGTCCGACTATATCGACATGGAAACCGCCTTTGACGCATTTAACAACTACGCCATCAATGGTGGTATCGTTGTCATATACCTCAATAAGCTCATCCCATACCTTTAGCTGATCGGCCTTTATTTTGGAGAGAACGACATAACCCATATCGTCTTCCCAGCGTTCCAGCAGGACGGTAAGCTCTTGACCTACCTCTACAGTATGTTCGTTATCCTGATTTGTGAATTCCTGCAAAGATACAATCCCTTCGGATTTGCACCCTATGTCCACTACAACAGAATCGTTGGTTACCTTAACAACCGTGCCGGTTACCAGTTCTCCTTCCTGTGGCTCTTTAAAACTTTCTTCGTAGAGTTTCTCAAACTCGCTTTCAAAGGATTCGTTTGGGCATTCTGTTTCATCGTTTATTACGTTCATTAATAATCACTCCATCGCATGAGACTTTATTTTTCAATAGGTTACTTTATCATACACCTTTTTTGAGTTCAACTAAAATTAATGTATTTTTAATTTTAACACCACACTCTTCTTCATATCTCAGCTCATCTCGGTAGTTTGTTTTGCCCCTAGTTGACGGATTTTTTCAATCACCTCTGTAATTATCCAGTCCGGCGTTGAAGCCCCGGCGGTAACACCTACGCTGCCGACCCCATCAAACCAGTCCTGCTTTATCTCGCCAGCTACCTCTATATGGAATGTCTTGGGTTGAATAGCCCTGCAGAGCTCGACTAATCGCCCTGTGTTAGCACTGTTCTTACCCCCTACCACTATTACGCAGTCAGAGACCTCAGCTATCTCAACGCTCTCGTCTTGCCTTTCAGATGTAGCATTACAGATGGTATTTATAACCTTCAGCTCAGAGGCGATCCCCACGCAGTACGTCACTATCTCTTCCAATCTCTTCTGGCTCTGTGTCGTCTGAGCAACTATCCCTATCTTCTTTCTATAATTAAGCCCCTTTAATTCATCGACGGTCGAGGCGACGATCACCTCACCCTTACTGTAGCTGACTATTCCCTGCACCTCGGGATGCTCTTTTTCACCGACGACTACAACGGTGTACCCCTCATCGCTGAGGCTCTTTACGTAATCTTGCGTCTTTTTTACAAAAGGACAGGTTGCATCTACTACATTTAACCCCTTGTCCTTTGCCTTTACCAGTTCCTGCGCCTTAACCCCGTGAGAGCGCAGTATTACAGTCCCCTTTGTCATCTCGTCTATACTTTCTTTAGGGGTCACGTTGGAAGATTCCGCCAACTGCTTTACGACCTGCGGATTATGAATAATAGGGCCGAGCGTATATATATTGCCGCCATCGTCCTCGCAATCCACTGCGATATTTATCGCACGTTTTACACCGAAGCAAAACCCTGCGTTTTTTGCTATAAGTATCTTCATTTTGTTAGTCCTTTCTCTTGCATAAGCCTGCTAACCTTCTCTACTACTTCATTAATACCAATATCAGTGGTATCAATAAGTACGGCGTCCCCTGCCATCACAAGTGGCGCGAGCTTTCTCTGCTTATCTCTATCGTCACGTTCGGTAAGCTCTTGCCTGACTTTATCTACCCTGACCTTATCTCCAGAGGTATCCGTGGCCTTTGCCACCTTATAATCACCGAGCCTTCTCCTGGCCCTTACATCTGCATCGCCTTCGAGGTATATCTTAAGCTCTGCATCAGGGTATACATTAGTCCCGATATCGCGCCCTTCCATTACGACACCCGTGCCGGTGCCTCGCCCCATAACTCTTTGAAGACCTACTAAAAAACCTCTTACAGACGGCAGGGCCGAGCTGCGTGAGGCCTGCTCTCCTGCCTCTGGAGTGCGGATGCGCTCGGAGAAATCTTTATTATTTAAAAAAATCCGAGTGCCGTTATCTTCAAAATGGATCTTTATTGTTTTACAGAACCCTTCTAGGGCCTTGTCACTGGTGAGGTCAAGCCCCTCATCACCGGCTGCTACGGCAACGGCCCTATACATCGCACCTGTATCAATATATTCAAAACCAAAACGCTCTGCTACTATCTTACTTACAGTTGATTTGCCGACACCAGACGGGCCGTCTATTGCGATGATTGTTTTTCTGGTCTTAACGCTCAACTTTGAGATACCTCGCCAAGGACTTTGAAAAAATCAGGGTATGATACATCGACGCACTCGGAATCTCTGATCTCTACCCCTTCGCGCGAGGCAAGCCCTGCCACAGCCATTGCCATTGCGATGCGATGATCGCCAAGGCTATCTACTGTGCCGCCTTTTATAAGGCCCTCTGAATCTGCCGAGCCATGAATGATAATCCCGTCTTCTGTCTCTTCTACCTTAACGCCGACGGCAGTCAGGGCATTGGCCATAGCCGTTATCCTGTCGCTCTCTTTTACTCGCAGCTCTGCTGCACCGGTTATAAAGGTCTCACCTTTAGCAAAGGCCGCTGCAACGCAGATGATCGGAAACTCATCGATTGCAGGTAAAAGTAAAGCACCTGATATGTCCACACCATTAAGTTCGCAACTTTTAACGATCAGGTCTGCCGCAGGTTCTTCAAGATAAGTATAATCAACGACCTCAAACTCTCCGCCCATTTTTTTCAGAATATCAATTATTCCGGTGCGTGTCGGATTGAGTCCTACGTTCTTTATGCGAAGCTCCGAGCCTGGGCAGATCATTGCGGCAACCATAAGAAATGCAGCAGAGGATATATCACCCGGGACATTTATAGCAGTCCCCTTTAAAGTCCTCTGCTCGCCGATACTGACCTTGTTGTTCTCTTCTATAATATCTACGCCAAAAGCCCTGAGCATCCTCTCGGTATGGTCACGGCTCTTGCCGGGTTCTGTCACGGTCGTTGTCCCTTCTGCGT
>CAZUFI010000161.1:0-3928 GCA_964618745.1 uncultured Thermodesulfobacteriota bacterium
AAGCGACTTCGACGCAAAGACAAATCTTAGTTATTGAATTTGCTGTACGCAGTACCAACTGCGGCTAGGCACTCCATGCGGAAGGCAAAGCGACTTCGACGCAAAGACAAATCTTAGTTATTGAATTTGCTGTACGCAGTACAAGTTCGTGCTCAGAAATGATTCAGATACGAGGAGGGGTGAAGATTGAACCCGCAGCGTACTTTTAAGTACGTGAGGCTTCAAGTCTGATAGCCCAACAACGTAGATGAGCGTTTATGGGCACGAACCCTAAAAAAGGATTTTTTCTTTATGGCTGTTATACCTAACCATTACCTTTTTATGGTAACGCTGAGGTACGGTCTGTCCTCGCCTTATTCTGGCAGCTACGTAGGTAGGGCCCCGGTTATAGGCAGCCAAAGCCTTGTTCGTATCACCGTCGAATCTCTCAAGGAGTTCGGCCAGATAGAATACGCCAAGCTGTACGTTTTTATAGGGGTCATGCAGCGTCTTAATGCCTTCCCATTCAAGCTCCAGTTCCTGTGCGACATACCTGCCGGTCCTTGGTCTGACCTGCATAAGCCCTCGTGCGCCGACCCTGGACTTCGCCCAGTTATAGTAAGTACTCTCGGTCTCTATAAGTGCCAGGATAAGGGTAGGCTCTATCTTATAACGCCTACTCTCTACGACTATCACCTCAGAGAGCTTAAGCTCTTCGGCAAGGCTCAGCCCCGTGTGATGCCCCCGTAATACATCCAAGACGTAGTACTTGTCCATACAATGCTGCGCGCGATTTGTATCCGTGCATTTTACCGGTACAGATACGCTTGATATAACAAAAACAAACAAAATCATAGCAACGACCGAGCCGACCAGCATTGCCTTTTTGGCAACAGTGCGTGGTGGTTTACTCCCCACACTCGGTGCGGCAGATTCTTCATCATAGGCCTGCGGTGCAAGCTCTGAGAGCCTGCCTGTTCTTCTTCCCCTAAATAGCTTCATCCTTCCCCCAATAATTCCGATAATACCCATAATTTTTTAAAAAAATCTCTAAAACACAAACGCCTTGCGACGCGGATATTCTATATTTTTTTTAGATCCTTAACATTGAGCCTAAGGCTCCGTACTCCGTTCCACTCATCCATATAAGGACAAAAGGCTATATCAAAGACCCCCTTCAGTGGATGCAAGGCGGCCTGACCAAAGGCTATCGCGTCCTTCTTTCTTCCGTTCTGCCGTATGCGAAGCTTAAGGTGCTTAACACCGACTATCTCGCTATTGATCACCTCTGCGCTTGAAGCACATAAAAGAGGTTTTTCATTGGCCCGCCCAAAGGGCGAGAACTTATCGATCTCAGCGACAAAGCGACTATCTAGCTGGTCCAAGGCCACCTCTCCGTCGAGCTTGAGGGCGGGCATGAGATCGTCATCAGTAAGAAAACTATTCATATACCCAATAAAGGCATCTCTAAACTCTTCGACCCTTTCTTTATCGACCGTCAGACCTGCTGCGGCCTTATGACCACCGTAACGCACAAGCGTATCGGCTGCTGCATGCAGGCCGTCTATAACACTCACCCCGCTTATGCTTCTAAGCGAGCCCTTACCAACCGGGCCGTCTATCGCGATCATTGCCACCGGCCTCTGGTATTTTTCTACCAGACGAGAGGCTACAATCCCTATAACCCCTGAATGCCAATTATCGGAGTATAAAACAATCGCCTTATCCTGGGCGAAGCAGCCGGCCTCTTCGACCATCTCGGTGGCCTCAATGCGTATACGTTCCTCGATCCTCTGCCTTGCCGTATTCTCTTTATCGAGCTTAATGGCAAGTTCCGCCGCCTCCTGCTCGTCATCGGTTATGATAAGACGCAGGGCCAGATCCGCTCTGTCGAGCCTGCCTGCGGCATTGATCCTCGGTGCCAGTTGAAAGGCTATCTTCTCAGATGTTATCTGCCCCATACGCACGCTTGTAACGTCTATAAGTGCCCGCAGACCCACGCGTTTTGTATTGTTTAACTCACTGAGGCCGTAACTGACCAGAACCCTGTTTTCATCAACTAAAGGCACAACATCAGCAACAGTACCAATACTTACGATATCCAGAAACCTCTTCAGATTCGGGCCGTTGCCTTCGATAATGCCAGCCTCTTTAAAGCCGGAACGAAGAGCGATTACCAGATTAAAGGCCACCCCCACCCCGGCAAGCCCTTTAAAGGGAAACTTCGAGTCCTTTTTAAGAGGATTGATTATCGCCACGGCCTCGGGCAATACCTCCGGGATCTCGTGATGATCGGTAATTATTATATCCACGCCAAGGCTCGCAGCGTAGGCGACCTCTTCACTGTCGGATATACCGCAGTCAACGGTTATAATCACCTTTATGCCATCAGCTGCGAGCCGCTCGATTGCGCCCTTATTCAGGCCATACCCCTCTACCAGCCGCTGCGGTATATAATAGGTAGTCTCGACCCCTATCTCTTTAAAAAATAAATATAAAAGGGCCGTAGAGGTAATACCGTCTACATCATAGTCGCCGTATATAGCGATCTTCTCGCCGTCCCTGACCGCCTCTATCAGACGATCAACACCATCGAGCATACCGCTTAACAAAAAAGGATCGTGCAGGTCTTCTAGGCCAGGACTCAAAAATAAAGAGGCCGCGTCTTTATCGACAAAGCCTCTGTTTATCAACATCTGAGCTGTAACAGGCAAGATATTCAACGCGTTCTGCAACGATAACAACAGATCATCCTCTGCCCGAGTTATCGTCCAATCTTTATCTTTTCCCAATGACTCACCCCGGTCGCGCTCTAATCAATACCAGTCCTGAACTGCCCCTCCCCAGATATCGTTAAAATAAATAATCCTTTACATATATTATCAACTTATAGGCCTTCGGTCAAGCCATCTTTAGACCAAAAACAAAAAGTGATAGCTGTAATAGTTGTTATATTATTGATGGTTACGAGAATTGAAGGGCTGCATATGCGGCTAAAGGCCTGTACGAAAAGGCATGTGCGAAGAATCGAAGTTAAAGTCAATTACGGCAAATCAGTTATTCTTACCCAGTATTTCTTCTACCTTTTCAGCCAGTTTTTTTGGCGTTGTAGTCATCCTGGGAAGTATCGCATCCACCCCAAAGACGGCTAGCTTTGCTACTTCCTCGGGGTGCACATTACAGCTCATCAATACAACCTTAATATCACCATATCTACCAGTACTCCTGAGCATATGCATAAACTTCTCCCCGTTCATACCCTCCATCGACGAGTCAAAGATTATAAGATCAGGCTTACCAGACTCTACGGCCTTAAAGGCATCGGTGCCATTTACAGCCTCAATAACAGCAAAGCCCTTTAACATAAGGGTATTTTTGGCCATCATACGCGACGGTGCCGATGCATCTGCTATAAGGACCTTTTTTCTTTCGTCAACAGCAACACCTGCGACAGCATGCCCGCTGGCCTTCAGAGAATCATCTACGAACTTTTTAATCATAGCCGTGTCCATCTCATCAAGGCTTAAGAAGATAACACCTATGGCAAGACCCGTATGCAAAAACTGGACACGTGCCAGAACATTAATAGGGGCACTGCCGGAGCACGGCGTAAAACAAAGCCTGAGTTCAGAGCCTTCAGGATAAGGCGTGGAGGTGTGTATAAACATCCCCCCCTCGCTTATATCAAGGGCATCGGCCCTTACAGAGCCGTTTATCAGGACATCGAATTTAACCCTGAGCCGTGCTGTCTTTCGTTTTTCGATACCAGTATTTGTCATATATAAACTCTACCAGAAGTTAAATGAAGGGCAAGCCTGTTAAAGCCAACGATAACACACTATAAATATATAAAAATCAGGCATCTACCTTTGCAGGGCTTGTGGATGCAGCCTGACCATCAAGCCCCTTGCCCTTTTCTTTCCACAGCATCAGGAGCGGGCTGGCGACA
>CAZUFI010000162.1:0-3891 GCA_964618745.1 uncultured Thermodesulfobacteriota bacterium
ACGGCTAAATTCATGAAAATGGTTTATTACTATGCATAGCATTTGATTCTTTGTTAATAGCAGGAAGCCAGAGGTAAAGAATTAAAATAATGACGATGAAAGAGTTAAGATATAGGCCGCTATCGGTCTTTCTCAAAGAGCAGTTCGGCGAGAAGGTCTTTAAAATAACGATAGATGCGGGTTTTGGTTGCCCTACGCGCGAGGGCGATGGCCAGGGCTGTTCCTTTTGTAATCAGGGTTCTCTAGAGCCCAAGGAATACGGTGCTGAGCTTAGCGTTACCGAGCAGCTCGATATGGGGGCTGCAAAGATCAAGAAGCGGCATAATGCGGAAAAGTTCATCGCCTATTTTCAGATAAATACTAATACTTACGGGAAGATAGAAGAGTTGCGGGCCTTATATAAAGAGGCCGTGGCGCACCCTCTGGTTGTGGGTCTGGCTGTTTCGACAAGGCCGGACTGTCTAAGTGAAGAGATTTTCGAGTTATTGCGAGAGATTAAAAAAGACAAGCAGTCTAAGACTGGTTGCCGCCTCGTCTGGCTGGAGTTAGGGTTGCAGTCGGCGAATGACGCCACTTTAAGGCGTATAAACAGGGGGCATACCGCAGCCGATTTTGAGGAGGCGGCACTGGTGGCACGTGATTATGGGATAGATATCTGCGCTCATATCGTTATGGGGCTGCCCGGTGACGAGGTCGTGGATATGCTGGAGACGGTGCGTTTTGTGTCGTCACTTGGGGTATGGGGTATTAAGTTTCATCAGTTGATGGTGTTGAAGGATACCGCATTGGAAGGCTCTTACAGAGAGGGGCAGGTCGAGTTGCTTGGCCTTGATGAATACGCTGAAATCGTGGTAGAATCGCTGGAACTTCTCTCGCCGGATCTCGTGGTGCATCGCCTTTCCGGGGACGCGCCAAAGGCCTTTGTTGTCGCTCCTGACTGGGGCGTTAATAAATTTATTATTCAGGATAGGATAGAGGAAGTACTGGTTAAAAGAGATACACGTCAAGGCGCGTCTTGGCGTCGTTGATTGGTAAATTATATTATTTAAATAGGCGTGACTATAGATCTTTAAGGAGGTTTTAATGGCGGATTCGAGGGTAGTGAAATTAGCAGGTATTCTGGTTAATCATTCTCTGGCCTTAAAAAAAGGCGAGACTGTCTTGATCACCGCCTCTAGCGAGCTGGCAAAGCCGTTGGTCCTTGAGGTCTATAAAGAAGTTATGAAGAAGGGCGGTAATCCACTTTTAAATATCGGGCTGGAAGAGGCAAATAATATCTTCTTTGATAACGCAAGCAAGGCGCAGCTGGAGCACTTTCCAAAGACCAAGTTATATGAGGCGAAGAATATTGATTGCGTAGTAAATATTCGCGCACCTCATAATAAAAAATCAATGAGCAGGATTGACCCGAAGAAGGCCGGGCTGCGCAGCAAGGTAATGTCTCCGATAGGTGAGGTCATCGTTAATAAGACTCGCTGGGTGCTCTGTAACTTCCCGACCCATGCCCTTGCGCAAGAGGCCGATATGAGCCTTGCCGAGTATGAGGACTTTTTATATGGCGCGACCAATATTGACTGGTCTAAGGTCAGGGCGCGGGAGATGAAGTTAAAGAAGGTTCTGGATAAGGGCAGTACCGTGCGTATTGTTGGTAAAGAGACGGATCTGACTCTGAGTATCAAGGGGCGTGAAGCGATACCGTGTTGCGGCAGGAGGAATATGCCGGATGGCGAGGTCTTTCTGTCGCCGGTAGAGAACTCGGCAGAGGGTCATATATTTTACGAGATGCCTGCGATCTATCAGGGGCGTGAGGTTACGGGGATAAGGCTCAGCTTTAAGAAGGGCAAGGTCGTCGAGGCAAGTGCCGATAAGAATGAAGACTTTTTGATCTCTATGCTTGATACTGATAAGGGTGGGCGGTATCTGGGAGAGTTGGGAATCGCCGTTAATTATGGGATAAAGAATTTTTCAAAGGATATTCTTTTTGATGAGAAGATCGGCGGCACTGTGCATCTGGCCGTTGGACGATCTTATAAAGAGGCCGGGGGCAAGAACAAGAGTGCCATTCATTGGGATATGATAAAGGATCTGCGCAAAAAGGGTGCTCTTTACGTCGATGGTAAGTTGATTCAAAAAAACGGTCGGTTCTGCCTGTAGGGCACTGGCTAAAGCACTTGACAGAGAGCTTGGTCAAAAGTTATTATATATGATTAACTGTAAGTAATATAAGATTTTTTTGTCAGCTTATCTATGATTTGAAACCTGGAGAAATAGTAGATGGAAGCAAGGATAGTACGCGCCTTTGGCGAGAGCATCGAGGCAAAGAAGGCTTTTTTAAACGAGGCGAATGTTGAGGCGATAACAAAGGCCGCGACGCTTCTCAGTGATGCCTTTAAGGACGGCGGGAAATTGATGGTAGCCGGCAATGGCGGCTCCGCTGCCGATGCGCAGCATCTGGTCGCAGAGTTCGTAAATCGTTTTCAGATAGAGAGGCCTCCGCTGCCGGCCTTGGCGTTAACTACCGATACCTCGGTCTTAACGAGTATCGGTAATGACTATGACTATGCTCTGATTTTTTCTAAACAGATAAAGGCCCTTGGTAAAGAAGGGGACGTCTTGCTGGCGATCTCTACCAGTGGCAATTCTACCAATGTTCTGGAGGCCGTGGCTGCCGCAAAGGCACTTGGGATAAAGACGATAACGATGACCGGCGGTGACGGCGGAAAGCTCTCAAAGCTTGCCGATATCTCTCTGAATGTCGAGGCCGCAGTAACTGCGCGCGTCCAAGAGGTCCATATAACGATAGGGCATATAATCTGCGAGCTCGTAGACTATATATTATTTGAGCAGGTATAGAGGTCAGGTATAGAGGTGAAGAAGCTGGTTAAGAAGACTGTAAAAAAGAAGTTTAAGCCGATCAGCACCAAGGGCATAAAGACCTATTCTATCAAGACCAGAAAGAGTAAGGTCGAGATAGACGACCTTGCGAGCCTGCCTGAGAAGGGCGGTAGCTTTACGGGTTTTTTGGCGACGTTACCGAATATTCTGGCGGCGCAGAACCTTAAGGCAGTTATTGCCGAGGTCGTCCGTGCGCATCAGAATGGTAAGACCGTAGTCCTTGGAATGGGCGCACATGTTATCAAGGTGGGGCTCGCCCCGTTGGTAATCGACCTTATGAGGCGAGGCGTTATAAGTGCCGTTGCGATGAACGGCGCGGGTATTGTTCACGACTTTGAGCTGGCCTATCTTGGCAGTACCTCTGAAGATGTTGATAAAGAAATATGCAGCGGTAACTTCGGTATGGCAGAAGAGACCGGGCGGCTGATAAATGGGGCTATTAAAAAAGGCGCAAAGGCAAAGCTTGGTCTGGGTGAGAGCGTAGGCGAGATGATAGAAAAATCTCGCTACCCGTATAAAGACCTTAGTATTCTGGCAGCAGGTGTGCGCTACGGTGTGCCGGTTACGGTCCATGTCGCAATCGGTACGGATATCATCCATATCCATCCGAGCATGGACGGCGAGGCAACCGGCAAGACATCATTACGTGACTTTAAGGTCTTCAGCTCTGTCGTTAGCACACTGGAAGAAGGGGTATTTATTAATCTCGGATCAGCCGTGATAATCCCGGAGATATTGCTGAAGGCCCTGACCTTAACTAGGAACTTAGGTTATAAGGTCGGTAAGATAACGACCGTTAATATGGATTTTATACAGCACTACCGGCCCTCGACAAATGTCGTTAGAAGGCCTACTATGGACGGCGGTCAAGGCTATAGCCTTACCGGGCATCATGAGATAATGTTTCCGCTCTTGTACGCGGGAATTATAGAAGGACTTGAGTAATGAAGAAAAAATGTAAAGATAAAAAACAGGCAAAAGGGATAGCCAAGCCCG
>CAZUFI010000163.1:0-3842 GCA_964618745.1 uncultured Thermodesulfobacteriota bacterium
GACCAGCGCAAGCGGTATATTGAGCAGGATCAGGAGCGTATTCTTAATCGAGTTGAAGCTTGAGAACAAAAGCAAAAAGACTATCAGCAGGGTAATCGGTATCACCACCATAAGCCGCTTGTTCGCCTCTTGCTGCAACCTGAATTGGCCGCCCCAGACCACAAGATAACCGGGCGGAAGCTTTACGCCCGCCTCAATGGCCTTCTGCCCCTCCTCTACGAATGAGCCGATATCCCTGCCCGATACATTAAGCTGCACTGTAATAAAACGCTGATTATTCTGCCGTGTTATCTGGCGCGGCCCGACAAGCTCCTCGATAAATGCCAGCTCGGCAAGCGGCACCTTGGCCCCGTCCGGGGTCTCGATAAGTATCTCTCCGATGGCCTTCGGCGTGCTCCTGTATTCAGGGGCCAGACGCACCAGTATATCAAAGCGGCGTATGCCTTCAAAGATCTGACCGGCGACCTCTCCTCCAACCGCCGCGCTTATAACCTCCTGAACATCGGATACGTTTATGCCGTAACGAGCTATCTTGTTGCGGTCGATCCTGATAACGAGCTGCGGCGTCCCGGTGACCTGATCTACCTGTACGTCCTCGGCACCGGCTACCTTTTTAATTACCACTGATATCTCATCGGCTTTATCCTTTAAGATATCTAGATCGTCGCCGAAGATCTTTATCGCAAGCTCGGCACGCACGCCTTCGAGAAGCTCATCAACCGTCATGGCGATTGGCTGAGTGAAGTTGGTCAAGACCCCCGGAACGTCGCCGAGCTCGGCGCGCACCACGGCCTCAAGCTCCTGCTGGGTCTTGGCACTGCGCCACTGATCCATAGGCTTAAGGATGAGATACATCTCCGCGCTATTTACAGGGTCTGTATGGGCGCCTACCTCGCCTCGCCCAATCCTCGATACAGCCCCGCTGATCTCAGGAATACTGACAAGACGTTTTTCAACAAGCATGGTGATCCGCTTGCTCTCTTTCAGCGATATAGAAGGAGCCATTGTAAGGCGCAGCACCATTGTGCCCTCCTGTAGTGTCGGTGTGAACTCGGAGCCCATTCGCGGAAATATTATCAGACCTATAATTACCAGACCTACCGCAAGGCTTATGGGCAGATAACGACGGGCCACAAAGAGGGTTATCGCAGGCCTGTATACCTTCAGTATCTGCCGCACTATCCAGACGTCCTGATGCTGCTTGCCTTCTTGACCGCCGCCGTCCTGCTTCGGCCTCTTCATCAGAAGAGAAGACAACAGAGGGGTCAGAAAGACGCTGAATATCAGTGATCCTAACATACCGAGTGCTACGGTCTGAGCCAGAGGGCGGAAGGTCTTTCCGGCCACTCCCTCAAGCGTAAAGAGCGGCAGAAAGACTATGATAATAATGGCTATAGAGAAGATCAGAGGACGTACCACCTCAAGCGAGGCCCGCCCTATAACGTGGATAAGCGGCTCGGATCTATCGGATTCACGCAACCACCTCTCTATGTTCTCTACGATTACGACACTACCGTCAACCATCATTCCTATGGCGATGGCAAGCCCGCCAAAGCTCATTAGGTTCGCCGATATCCCCAGGTAATTCATCCATATCATGGCAAAGAGCACCGAGAATGGAATAGAGAGAGCGACGACCAGACTTGGCCGTACCGCTGCCATAAAGATAATGAGAACAACGATCACAAGAATAATACCCTGAACCAGAGCATCGGTAACCGTCTTTACACAGGCGGCAACCAGTGTCTTCTGCTCGTAATAAGGCAGAATCTTTACGCCCTCTGGAAGGGTGTTGTTTATCTCCGCCATCTTTTCCTCGACCTGTCCGATAACAGTAGAAGAGTTTGATCCGAAGAGCTTTATGACCATCCCGGCCACAACCTCTTTTACGCCGTTCCTTGTCTGCAAGCCTCGGCGTACCGCCCCGCCAATCTTAACCTCCGTGAGCTGGCCAAGGTAGACCGGCGTGCCATCCACCGTTTTGATTATGATCTTTTCTATATCCTCAATACTGGTGGCAAGCCCCACGGAGCGCACAATATATTCCTCCGCGTCCTTCTCTATGAACTGGGCCCCTACGTTAAGGTTGTTATCTCGCAGTTTTTCTACGACCTTTCCGATAGTAACGCCGTAACGCAGCAGAGAGTCTGGCTTTATAACGACATGAAACTGTTTTTCATAGCCGCCTATACCCAGCACCTCGGTAACGCCCGGTACGGTCTGGAGATGGAACTTTACGATCCAGTCCTGTATAGTTCTCATCTCCTCCAGAGAGTATTTGCCGGTCTCATCGTCCAGATAATAAAAAAGGATAAGCCCCATGCCCGTGGAGATAGGCCCCATGCTCGGATTTCCAAAGCCGTCGGGGATCTCTTCGCGGGCCTCTTGCAGCCGCTCATTTACCAACTGCCTTGCAAAGTATATATCAGTGCCGTCCTCAAAATAAACATTAACGACCGAGAGGCCGAAGTTCGAGACCGAACGGATATTCTTAAGGTTCGGAAGCCCGTTCATAACGACCTCGACCGGGTAAGTAACGTACTTCTCGACCTCTTGGGGCGCAAGCCCCTCTGTCTCTGTAAAGACCTGTACCAGAATCGGGGAGACATCGGGGAAGGCATCTACAGGAAGCCTCTGATAACTGAAATAACCGGCAGCCAGAACCAGCACCCCCATAACGAGCATCAAGAGACGGTTACGCAGTGTAAAATGTATGATCTTTTCCATTATAGATTCAACTCCTCTTTGATTCCTCGTTAATGTGAGTGTCCTGACTCAAAGGCTCCTTTCGAGGCCTGTGCCTTTAGTGTGAACGCGCCCTTCATTACATACCTTTCGCCGGGCTTAAGCCCTGCGGTTATCTCGATCTGTAACTTATCTTCCTTTCCGGTCTTTACAAAGCGTGGCTCAAAGCCTTCTTTTGTCCAAACAAAGACGCTGTCTCTGCCCTCGACCATCTGGATCGCCGCCTTCGGCACGACCAGAGGCATCTTGACCTCGCTGGTCGCTACCAATGCGGTAACAAAGAGCCCCGGACGCCATCTTCCTCCTGTATTAGGAAGGACTACGCGCGCAAGTGCCGTACGGGTCTCTTCACCTACGAGAGGGCCGACGTAGCTAATCCTGCTCTTGACATCGGGAAGGCCGTGTCCGGCCGATACAATGACAACCTGCCCCTTTCTGACAAAGGACAGGTCTTTCTGGTATATATCAAGATCGATCCAGACCGACCTGAGATCGGCTACGACAAAGACCTTGGAATCATCCTTGACCGCCTCGCCAAGTGCTATATGCTTTTCGATTACAGTCCCTTTAAACGGAGCGGTAATTTCATAGCGGGTAAAGGCTATATCCGGGTGCGCCGGTAATTGCTCCATATACTCATCTGAAAAACCAAGGGTATGAAGCTTCTGCTCGGCAGAACGGAGCTTTATCTTTGCCTCTGCCAGAAGCTGCCTTGCCTCAAGGTACTCCCTCTCAGGCGAAATCTTCTTCTTCCATAACTTTTCTTCCCGCTTGAAGGTCGCCTCGGCAAGGGAGATACGCTCCTTTGCGGCCAGATACGCGGACTTTATATCCGCAAGTTCCCGACTTTCTATGATAGCCATGACCTCGCCGCTCCTGACCCTATCGCCAAGGGTCTTGCGTACCTCACGGACAATGCCGCTCATGCGAGGGACAATATGTGCGAGGCGGTCGGCGTTGGGGACAACCTCTCCGGGAAGACTGACATAATTATACAGTTTACCCGGGCCGGCCGTTGCGAGTTCGATACCGAACTCCTTCATCTCCCCTTTACTGAGGCGGACGATATCTTCCTCTTCTTCATCGCTGTGGCCGTC
>CAZUFI010000164.1:0-3811 GCA_964618745.1 uncultured Thermodesulfobacteriota bacterium
CCTTAACGGACTCTCTTACCGCTTGCCTTGCGGCCACTACCTTCAGGACCTCCTGCTCGACGGCATCGGCCAAATCGGCTTCAGGGACCTTCCGCACGACCTTTCCGCCGACATATAAGAGAGCCACACCATCGCCCCCTGTTATACCTACATCGGCCTCTGTGGCCTCACCCGGGCCGTTTACAACGCATCCCATCACAGCTACCTTTACAGGCTCGGTAATAGAACCCAGACGCTGCTCTATAGTAAGAGCCAACGCAGCGGCATCTATCTTAATGCGCCCGCAGGTAGGGCAGGCAACGACACTTACACCGCGCTGCCTTAAGTTAAGTGACTTTAAAATCTCCCAGCCAACCCTGACCTCTTCAACCGGGTCGCCCGAGAGCGATACGCGCAGCGTATCACCTAAACCTTCTGCCAGCAGAAGGCCAATTCCAACAGAAGACTTTACAGTACCGCCAAACTTAGTACCTGCCTCGGTAATACCGATATGAAAGGGATAATCGACCTCTTTTGCCAGCAACCTATATGCCTTGACGGTCGGCCAGATACTCGATGCCTTAAGAGATACCTTAATATCAAAGAAATCCATTGCCTCTAAGATACGAATATGACGCAACGCACTCTTGACCATGGCAACAGGCATTGCCTCGGGGTCGCCGTGGTCTACCTCTGCCATTATATCTTTTTCCAGAGAGCCTGCGTTAACGCCGACCCTGATCGAGACGCCTCGTTTCTTGGCGGCCTTGACCACCTCACGGATACGTTCTTCACTACCAATATTACCCGGGTTCAGACGCAAGCCGTCAACACCTGCCTCAAGTGCCAGCAAAGCAAGCCTGTGGTCAAAGTGTATATCTGCGATAACAGGTATAGGAGAGCCCGCAAGGATTTCAGGGAGGCACCTTGCCGCGGCCTCGTCCGGCACGGCTACGCGGACGATCTCGCAACCGGCCTCAGCGAGGGCACGAATCTGACCAAGCGTTGCGGCTAGATCGGTCGTCTTGGTGCTCGTCATTGATTGAACACTTATCGGCGCACCGCCGCCGACCTTGACCGCACCAACATTAAGCTCTCTTGTCTCTCTGCGTTTCATATCTATATAAGATACTATACGAAAGATCGCAATTAAAGTAAAAACAGTCGAGTTTGCCTCATCGCTGCGCCTATGTGACTCTGCGTTCCTCTCAAGGAAGAAAAAGAAGGCTAACATAAATCTTGCAGCTGCCAAAGACGGTCGGCCTGTCATATTGCCTGTATCTTCACCCCCTTACGCAGCAAACTTGACCACACACTAAAAAACCGATACCATTTAATGATGATTATCAAGCCAACAGATAAACTGCCTATCGATGCCTTCCTGAGGCTGCGCACAATGGAGCGACCCTTTATCCTCTCCGGCGGACAGGGAGAGCTTAAACGGCGTTACTCCTACGTCGGCGCAGGGCCTTATCTAAAGGTAGAGACTAAAGCCGACGGAGAGACCTTCATAGACGGTAAGGCAACCACGCATAAAGATCCTTTCTTTGCACTGCAAGAAATATTAAAAGGCATTAAAAAGGGCACCTGCGCCTCCCCCGCTCCCTTTCCTTTCACAGGCGGAGCAATAGGTTACTTCTCTTACGGACTAAAAAATTTAATAGAAGACAAAACGAGGTTACTTCGTCACTTTGCCCCACCGCAGGTGGCTCGCAATGACAAAGCTGAATCAAATAAAGAAGATGATGCCACTACTACCCCCCTTTCGATGGTAGGGCTATACGACCCGGTCTACGTCTACGACCATAAAAAAGAAGAAGGCTATATAGTCTGGAGCGGTGAGGCTAAGACTGAAGGCATATTCAAAGAAATCACAGAAAGGCTCTCAAAGGCAGATACCTTTGCCAGACCTGAGTTCTCTGTCTCTGCCGATAAGAGCCGCCCATTTTACAGCTCCAATATAACCAGAGAGGAATACCTAACGACCCTTGATAAGGCTCTGGACTATATATCTAAGGGAGATATCTACCAGATAAATATCTCGCAGAGGTTAAGACTTACGACCAAAGAAGACCCCTTTGCCATATACATGGCTCTGCTGGACTCAGGTGCCGGTCGCTTTGCGTCCTTTATGGATTGTGGTGAATTCCAGGTAATCTCCAACACCCCGGAACGCCTGCTAAAGATCAAAGGATGCCATATAGAGACCGAGCCGATAAAAGGCACTCGCCCGCGTGGAGGCACAGAAAAAGCAGACCAACGCCGAATCGAAGAGCTCAAGCAAAGCGAAAAAGAGAGGGCCGAGCACCTTATGATCGTAGACCTTGAAAGGAGCGATATTGGACGCATCTCAAAGCCGGGTACGGTGCGCGTCAGCAACTTCCAGCGCATTGAGAGCTACCCTAACCTACACCAGATGGTCTCGACCGTAGAGGGCGTACTCAAAGACGAGGTAGACCCTCTTATGGCCCTGCGGTCATGCTTTCCAGGCGGCTCAATAACGGGTGCGCCAAAGATCAGAGCCATGGAGGTTATCGATGAGCTAGAGAGCTACCAGCGTGGCCTCTATACTGGCGGCCTCGGCTGGATAGATACCAGCGGCGATCTGGATATAGCGATGGCGATAAGAACGGCTATATACTGCGAAGGAGTACTTTCTCTGAGTGTCGGCGGTGGCATAGTCGCCGACTCTGTACCGGCTGAAGAATATCAGGAGACACTTCTTAAGGCAGAAGATTTCCTTAATATCCTAACCGGTCAGAAAGTAAAGATAAATGTCAGCTAAGGTATATATAAACGGCAAGCTCATTGCCAGAGATAAGGCCAGCGTCTCGGTCTTTGATAGTGGCCTGAGTTACGGCTACGGCCTCTTTGAGACGATGAAGGTCGTTGACGGTCGAGCCGAGTTCTTTAAAGAACACATCGCAAGGTTAAAAAGAGGCGCAAAGGAGCTTGGCATTAAAACGCCGACCAAGAAAAAACTGGCTCTGGCTATAGGTAAACTCCTTACTGCCAACAAGGACCTCAAAGCTACAATCCGCCTGAAGATAATGATAACCGCCGGAGAGCTTGCCTTTGGCAGCAAAATACGCTCAAAACCTACCGTAATAATCACAACCGAAAAGGTCGATACCGAGGCTTTGGAAAAACGCCTCAAGCACGGCATAACCGCCGTCACTCTGCGCCCCCCCGAGTTCGCCCTACGTGAGCCCTCATCGGCCCATATAAAAAACCTTAACTACCTGCCCTCGATCCTTGGCAGAGCCCATGCGACAAAGCAGAGGGCCTTTGAAGGCATATTTATAGACCAAAGAGGCCACGTCCTGGAAGGCACGGCATCCAATGTTTTTATAATCAAAGGCAGACGCATAATAACACCTCCGCTCTCCGGCATACTGCCGGGTGTGACAAGGGGCGCGGTCACCTGGCTGGCTAAAAACATAAAAGAAGCCACAGTCACAGAACGCGCCCTTTTAAATGCTGACGAGGCCTTTGTTACAGGCTCGGTTTCAGGGATTGTCCCGCTTGTAAAGGTAGACGGCAAGAAGATCGGCACAGGCAAGG
This sequence comes from uncultured Thermodesulfobacteriota bacterium, assembly GCA_964618745.1. GTDB lineage: Bacteria > Desulfobacterota > GWC2-55-46 > GWC2-55-46 > DRQE01 > JAJRSM01. The sequence continues at coordinate 3,544 of CAZUFI010000164.1, forward strand.
TCGGGGCTGCGACACGCAGGTTACAGAAAAACTACGAAGAATTTACAAAGTAGAGTATATCTTTTGTGGCGTAGCCACTTTGCCCTACCGCAGGTAGAAAAAAAGCCCGCCCTCTTTCGAGGGCGGGCTTTAGTTATTAACTTTAAAACTAGCTAGGTAGCTATAAAACTACCTATCGCAACCTGGTTGATTAATGCCCCAAGCTACCGCCATTTTCTTCCATCAGCTTCTTATCAACACTTGACATATGATACTCTTCGCCAAAAGC
>CAZUFI010000165.1:0-1648 GCA_964618745.1 uncultured Thermodesulfobacteriota bacterium
GAAACAAGTTCAGGGTGACAAGGACGATAAGGGAGAGATTGCTTTGTTTTGCCCCACCGCAGGTGGCTCGCAATGACATCTGCGGTGGGGCTTTAGCTATAGCGCAGGTAGTTCCCCTCCCTTGATGGGAGGGGATAAAGGGGAGGGTGCTTGTTCGGTGGGCACAGCCCACCCTACAAAAAGGCAAATAAGCAATGACAGCTGTATGTGGTCTGCCTCCCCCTTTGTAAAAGGGGGATTGAGGGGGATTTTACAGTTAGCAGGGCACAGCCTATCCTATTAAAGGTACAAAAGGCACTTTTATGAAAAAACCAATCGTATACTTCACAAATCTTCGCACAACTTCGGGGCGGTCGTTGGGCGATAAGCTCGGTGAGCTTCTCGCAAAGCTCGGCCTTGGCGAGGGTGGAATATATAAAAAAGGAGAGATCATTGCTCTAAAGCTGCACTTTGGCGAGAAGGGCAATGCCTCTTTTATACGTCCTGTCTTTGTTAGGCGTGGCGTTGATGCCGTGCGTGCTGGAGGTGCAGAGGTCTTTCTGACCGATACCAATACGCTTTACGCAGGCAGCCGTATAAATAGCGCCAGCCACCTGAGAACGGCCATCACCAATGGCTTTGACTACGCCGTAGTCGATGCGCCGCTGATTATCGCCGATGGCCTAAGGGGTGAGAGTAGCGTTGATATCGAGGTAGATGGCAAGCACCTTAAAGAGGTTAGCATAGGGCAAGAGATCGTCTCGGCGGACGGGCTGGTTGTCTTTAGTCATTTTAAGTGCCACGAGCTTACCGGCTTTGGCGGTGCTTTAAAAAATATGGGGATGGGTTGCGCCAGCCGCAGTGGAAAGCTCGTACAGCACTCGACCTGCGCCCCGGTTGTTAATCAGGAAACCTGTACGGCCTGTGGCGTATGCGTCCCGAGCTGCCAGGTAGATGCCATAGAGATAGGGCAAGCGGCCTTTATAGATGATAAGATCTGTACCGGCTGCGGCTTCTGCATAGCGGTCTGCCCGGAAAAAGCGATAGATGTGAGCTGGAATGAAGAGACCGGGGCTATTCAGGAAAAGATGATGCAGCACGTTGAGGGGGTTATGAAGGGCAAGGAAGGCAAGACCGTCTTTATTAACTTTATAACGCAGGTAAGTCCGAACTGCGATTGCTACGGTCATAACGATGCGCCGATAGTCGGTGATATTGGGATTATGGCCTCGACCGACCCTATCGCAATCGACCAGGCAAGTGCTGATATGGTAAATGCGCAGCCGGGACTTGAAGGGACGGCTCTGGAGACAGGCCACGAGGCCGGTGCGGATAAGTTCCGAGGAGTACATCCGACAATCGACTGGACTGTACAACTGGCCTACGGTGAAGAGCTTGGCATAGGGCAGAGAGACTACGAGCTCTGCGAGATATGAGTTTTACGGATTGCTAAGGGTTTGAGTTTAAAAGGCTTTTGGGTCTTGTGTTTCGCCAGAGCCCTGAATTCTAAGTAAAATCGCAGAAAACCAGCCTTTTTTTTAACTCAGTGCGACCTTTAAGAGCTTGACATCGCTAAGAACTCTATGATAGAAAAAGACATTTATTCGGTCCTTAGGCCGATCAATGCATACGTACGTCGCTTGTGTGTGTGCTTTGCGTATTTGTCGTT
>CAZUFI010000165.1:1748-3790 GCA_964618745.1 uncultured Thermodesulfobacteriota bacterium
TTTTTTATACCTGTATTTGCTTTTTATATAAATGATCTTTAGTTAACGTACCTTACTTATCTCTTAAAGAGGGGTTTCCACTCAGTCTTATGATATCCGTAGATATAACTGTAATATACCAGGTTATAGCATTCCTTATAATGCTGGTTATTCTCAAGCAAGTACTATTCAAGCCGATCCTTGCCATTCTTGCCGAGCGTAAAGAAAAGACAGAGGACACCTTTGAGGGTGCTGCTGCCATAGAGGCCGAGATCAACGAGGGCAACGAGGGCTTTAAAAAGCGTATCAGTGATGCCGAGATCAAAGCGCAGGAGGAGCGCGGTGCTATTCGCCTAGCTGCTCTGGAAGAGCAGAAGGTCATTGTCGAGGAGACTCGCATCGAGCTACAGTCTGATATCGTTAAGGTAAAGGAAGAGCTTGCAGGCAACAGGGGGCTGGTCCTTGACGGGCTTATGAAGGAAGCGCCGAAGATCTCTCGTGTTATAGCCGAGAAGATGCTGGAGCGTGCCCTGCCGATACTTATGCTAATCATCACAGCGGTGCTTCTGCCATCAGATGCCTTTGCGGCTAACGATCCGGGAACAACATTTCTTTGGAAGGGTATTAACTTTGTAGTCCTTGTTGTAGCCGTTATTATAATCTGGAAGAAGATGCTTAAAGGTGCTCTTGAAAACCGCGCCAAGGATATTCAGGCACAACTTGACGAGGCCGAGGTAAAGCGTAAAGAGGCCGAGGCCAAACTTGTCGAGTATAGGAAAAAAGAAAGTGGTTTTGCAGCCCTTATAGCCGAGGCCGAGGCCCGTATAAAGAAGGATGCCGATCTTGAGAAGGAAAAGATAAAGGCAGAGGCCGCTCTGATGGTCGAAAAGCTTAGAGAACAGGCCCGTACCACCGCAGCGTATGAGGTAGAACGCGCCCGTGTGGAACTTAAGAGAGAGGCCGCTCTGCTCGCCATGGAGATGGCAAAGACGATTATTGCTAAAGAGATCAGGGCCGATGATCAGGATAGATTGGTAAAGACCTATATTGATAAGTTGAGGCTGAATTAATGAAAAAAGCAGGTGCCGCAAGAAAATATGCAAAGGCCTTGATAGACGTAGCCGCCGAAAACAACTGCGTGGAGAGCTATGGTAAGGAGCTTGCTTCTATAATAGAGGCCCTTGGCGTAAGTAGCGAGCTAGGTAAGGTATTGCTTAATCCCATGTATACCCTTGATGAACGCCAGGCCGTTGGCGACGGACTTAGCGATAAGCTCGGGGTCTCGGCAGAGGTAAAGAACTTTTTTCGTTTACTTATTGAGAGGCGGGCCATCGGGCTGCTCTCTGATATAGGCACTGCCTACGCGCGTTTTGAGGATGATCTGGCAGGCCGTGTCCGCGCAGAGGTGCAGGCACCAAACGAGCTTACAGAGGCAACCCTAAATAATGTTAGGGATAAGCTTAAGGCAGAGACAGGCAAAGAAGTGATACTCACCTTTAAGGAAAATGCCGATCTTATCGGCGGTTTTGTGGTGAGGATGGATAACCTGATACTTGACGGGAGCATTAAGGCTCAGTTAGAGAGCATGCAGGAAAAATTATTGGAAGGAGCCGTTTGAAATGATCAATGCAGGAGAGATAAGCGAGCTTATAAAAAGCCAGATAAAGGGCTTTGAAAAGGGCGTAGATATCGAGGAGATCGGGACGGTTATCTCGGTCGGAGACGGTATCGCCAGAATATACGGGCTGGAAAAGGTCATGGCCGGCGAGCTTGTCGAGTTCCCGGGCGAGATATTCGGAATGGTCCTGAACCTTGAGGAGGAAAACGTCGGTGTCGCGGTCTTTGGTGCTGACTATACCATCAAGGAAGGCGATACGGTAAAACGTACCGGCAGGATCGTTGAGGTCCCTGTTGGTGAAGAGATGATGGGGCGTGTTGTTGATGCTCTCGGTAACCCGATAGATGGCCTTGGCCCTATAAATACCAAAGAAAAAAGACAGGTCGAGGTAAAGGCTCCGGGCATCGTCGATAGGCAGCCTGTTACAGAGCCACTTCAGACAGGG
>CAZUFI010000166.1:0-3757 GCA_964618745.1 uncultured Thermodesulfobacteriota bacterium
ACTCTAAAACAAAAGACAGACCCTGAAACAAGTTCAGGGTGACAAATTTCAAAGTCTTTAATTTAATTCCTTACTACGAACGGCACGAAACTTCCTAATTAACTTTGCTGCCCCCACGCATGTGGGTTGCCCCACCGCAGGTGGCTGCGTACAGCAAATGCATTAATATGATTTCGTACTACGCACGGCACACAAACTTATTGATAAACTTTGCCCTACCGCAGGTGGTTTGCCTCCGGTGCAACCGGTGCCCCCACGCATGTGGGTTGCTCCACCGCAGGTGGTACTGCGTACAGCAGATTCTTTAATATGATTTTGTGCTATGCGCTGCACGGGACTAGCTATTTGGACTTTGCTCCACCGCAGGTGGTCTGTCAACTCTAGTTATTTATGAAGGGCTTGTAGCGATATGGTTTATTAACTTGCTTGCAGCGTCTCTATCTCTTCCATCAGGGCTTCGAGTTTTTCGTAGTTCTCGTCTATCTCGGTCTGTAGGAGGCCTGCTTCGCTATAGAGCTTTGCAAGCTCGTTGTGATTTGCGCCTGTGCCGCTTGCGGCTTCCGTCTCTTTGGATTTTTTCTCAAGGGCTACTTCAAGACCTCTGGTCCGCTCTTCCAGTCTGTCGCAGTCACGCCTGAGGGCCTTTAGCTTGCGTTCCGTCTTCTTTGAGCTATGCGCCTTTATGGCCTTTTTTGTTGGTTCTTTCTTTGCCTTTTCGGGCTTTTTTAGTGAGGCCTCTTCGTCCCAGCCGATCTTTTCAAGGAATTCGTCGTAAGTACCGAGGAATATCTCTGCGCCGCCGGCGCGGAAAATTATAAGTTTATTGGCAACGGCTCGGAGCATCTCTTCGTTATGGGTGACGAGTACGACGCCGCCCTCGAATTTATCTATCTCATCGATTACGACCTCTATTGATTCCATATCAAGATGGTTTGAGGGTTCGTCTAGGAGGAGGATATTCGCCGGATGGGCGATTATCTTACCGAAGAGGACGCGGCTCTGCTCGCCGCCGGATAGGACCGAGATCTTTTTATCGGCGGTAGCACCTGAGAACATCATAGCTCCGCAGATTGCTCGGCTGCGTGATATAGGTAGCTCCGGGTTAGCCATGGCTATCTCTTCGGCGATTGTCTTATCCGGGTCGAGCTCCTTGCGGTTGGTCTGCTGATAATAACCGGTCTCTACCTCCGGGGCGTGCTTGATCGTGCCCGAGCTGGCCTCTGCCTTACCGGCCAGGACATTTAAGAGTGTCGTCTTGCCCTTGCCGTTCTTGCCTATTACGGCTAGCCTGTCGGTTGGCTTAATGTTAAAGGAAAGGTCAGAGAAGAGGTTGTCTTCGTCTTTGCCTGTATATGAAAAAGAGAGGTTAGCGACCTCCATATAAATCTTTGCCGGGATCTTTTTAAAGTTAAATTTAAAGCCCGGACGGTGCTCCATCTTAATGCTTGATAAGACCTTTATCCTGTCTATCTGCTTTTGTTTTGACTTGGCCTGTGTGGCCTTCGAGGCCTTTGCGCCAAAGCGGTCTACAAAGCTCTTGAGATCCTTTATCTGCTTTTCCTGATTGATGCGCGTCTTTTCGTGTATCTCGGCATCTTGTTCTAGCTGGGTGTAATATTTATTGGTCTGGCCCTTTATCTTTTTAAGCCCTTTGTTATGCAGTCCCATCGTATGGGTCGTTACAGTATCCATAAAGTCTCGGTCATGGGTGATTATTATCGCCTCGCCGCGAAATGACCTTAAAAACTTACGTAGCCAGCGAAGACTCAGGATATCCAGATAGTTCGTAGGCTCGTCTAGCAGCAAGAGGTTTGGCTCCTGCAGCAATGTCTTGGTAAGGTTTATGCGTAGCTGAAAGCCGCCGGAAAAATCATTTGGCGATTTGTCCATATCGGCCTCGGTAAAGCCCAGACCAAAGAGAATCTTCTCGGCCTTATAGAAGTCATATTGCTCTTCCTCGGAGAGGACCTGACAGCATTCTTCTAATACCGTCGGTTTGGTAAAGTGGATGTGCTGGTCTAGATACCCGGTGCGATAGCCCTTGGGCAGCTCAAAACTACCGCTATTCAGTGCCTCTTGGCCAAGGATTATCTTAAGCAGCGTTGATTTACCCGAGCCGTTACGGCCGACCAGTCCAATGATCTCGCCCTTGCTAATGGAGAAAGAGATATCCTTAAATAGAGTATTGTTGCCGTATGACTTAGTTATTCCATATACCTGTAACATAGCTGGTTAGAATACCATAAATACAGGTAAACTTCTATTTTTTCTACCAGAATCCGTGAAAATAATGTATACTTCGAGTAGTTACCTGTGATTTTGGGTAAATAGTTGGGAATATTCCTAGGTTCTATGATTTTATCAGTTCATTTTAACTCTTAAAGAGAGAATGATCGGCCTATGAATGATAAAGATAAGTCTAAAGAAGAGCTTCTAGAAGAGCTTGCCGAGCTGCGCCAGAGGCTTCCTGGTTTTGAGGAGAGCTACCAGAGGCATAAGCAGGACGAGCAGGATGTAATAGAGGCCAACAAGCAATCTACCTTTCAGGCCCAGCGTGTTCCGCTGGCACTTATCAAGTGGTCTATCGAGTTCACAGTCGTAGAGTGGAGCGATATGGCCGAGCATATCTTTGGTTTTACCAGCGACGAGGTCGTTGGTAAGAGCGGTTTCGACATAATCATTCCTGAATCAAATAAAAAACTGGCAATGGATCTCTGGCAGCAACTGCTAACGAGCAATGGCGGGCATCGAACCATAAGCGTTAATACTGCAAAGGACGGTACAAGGCTTCTCTGCGAGTGGCACAACACCCCGCATACCAATAGCGAAGGCGTTGTTGTCGGTGTGGCCTCTCTTGTGCAGGATATTTCCGGGCGTAAACAGGCCGAAGGCGAACTTAAAGAATATATAGACGAGCTGGTCTTGCTGGTAAAGGACCGCTCCATTGAACTTATGCGAGAGGTCGAGCGGCATCGTCAGGCCGAGGACGAATTGCAACTATTTAGAGCCGCACTCGATAGCAGTGCCGATAATATCTTCCTTACCGATCGTGCTACTATGCATTTTGTCGATGTTAATGACGCGGCCTGTAAAGACCTTGGCTATACTCGTGAAGAGTTCCTGCATATGGGGCCGCATGATATAAAGCCGAACTACACCCTGCATACAATGGTCAGGGAATTTGATCAGGTGCTGCGCAGTGACGGCGAGGTGGGGGTTATAGAGACCATCCACATGAAAAAAGACGGCACTAAGTTCCCGGTCGAGCTTCTGCTACACTCTATAATGAGTGGAGGGCGTGATATTATCGTAGCGGTCGCCCGTGATATTACAGAGCGTAAGGTCTTTGAAAACAGACTTAAACGCCTCTCTACAACCGATGAACTTACTCAGGCCCTGAACCGCAGGAAATATTTAGAGGTAATGGAGCGAGAGGTCGAGCGGGTCAAAAGGCACGCGACCCCGCTCTCTCTTCTGATCTTTGATATCGACCATTTTAAGGCCGTAAATGATACGTACGGCCATGACGTAGGCGACGAGGTCTTAAAGGCCGTCGCAGAACTCGTCCGTGATAACGTCAGAAAGGTCGATTATTTTGTTCGCTGGGGCGGTGAAGAGTTTGTTGTCATCACCCCGGATACTGAAATCTATAAGGCGATAATCTTCGCTGAAAAACTACGCTCCCGCATGGAAGAAAATCTCTTTGATAAGGTCGGCTCGATTACAATCAGTATAGGTGTATCGACTTATGAAAAAG
>CAZUFI010000167.1:0-3743 GCA_964618745.1 uncultured Thermodesulfobacteriota bacterium
TCAGATAAGCTTCCCATAACTACCTCCGTTTAATGTACTATCTTAGGGTGCTGTCTTTCCCCGTGATCTATCCAGTTAACCTGGCTATCCCTGACGGTCTTTGCTGTCCTGACCTCCATTACCACCTTGCCGTGATCCTTCCTGATATTTATACCTGGAAAACCCAAGGCCCCGCTCAGTGATGACGAGGCAGACAGAACCCCCGCAAGGCTATATGCGGCCTGTAACTTCCCCGAGACATCTGCGACAATGCTTATAGTCCCGTCTACATTACGGGAAACCTCAGGAGTAGCAGAGGCAATATTTGAAACAGCGCCTATAATACCCGCAAGTTCCCTAGCCGCGCGCGCGCTACCCGATACCGCCAAGACAGCTGCCAATGAACCCTCTACAGCCACCACACTGCCCGCCTCCTGCAAGTCAAGGTCTTCGACATACCCTGTATATGAACGACCGCCATTAGTTGCACCGTGCCCCATCGTTGCAAAGATATATCTGTACGACTGAGTTCCACAAGTCAGGCTCAAGGTATCGAGCAGAGTCGTTCTGCTGCTGTCAGAATAGATCTTACAGGTCATTGTAGTACTGGTTCGCTCTATCGTCATATAATAAGGCGTAGCGAAAGAAGCACCTGCCCATATATCGTAATTACCATTTGTATCGTCAACAAGAACATGCTCAATGGCTGAACCTGTCCACTTATTATAGGCACGTAGGCCCTCATCGACCGTAGCCATATCGGTAAGACTCACAACCCCGGTACTACTTGTGAGTGCCCAAAAAATATTTAAAGGCCACGTACTACCAGCGGATGTAAACTCCGCCGTCACAAGGTGCTCGAAATCACCAAAATGACCTGCCCCTTTATCCGCCCTGAGATAGACATCTATATTAGATGCCATAGTACTGATATCGCACTTTGACGAGGTAATCGTCAGGTCGCCGTTGGGGTCAACCTCGGTATATGTACTTAGATCTTCTATCGCCATTAGCCAATATCTCCGTCTATATCTACGTCCCAAAAAGCCGAAGCCTTTGCAAGAGCACGGCTTGCGAGGTTAGCACTAATTATCGCCTGTTCTTTCGAGCGATGAATATCCTCTTGATAGGCCTGCCACTCAGCCCCGGATAGAGCCTCTTTCTTAAATGGAAAGCTCGTCTTCATATTACCTGAAAGCTTATTCCACTCTGATTTGTCTACCGCACCCTTTGACCACTGCCCCATTATATTGTGATACCGCCTGAGTAGCTCCTGCGCCCGGTAGCACCACGCTATCTTACTTGCTTCTGTCTTGCAATTTGCCGGAAACCTTACCTTCAACCCCATAACTACCTCCCCATTTAAAATTTACCTGCCGTGCCTTTTAGTTTCTGCGTCAAGCGGTAACCAAAAAAGAACATTATTATCCCATTGATAGTAAAGGCCTCATTCGTTGAAAGTGGTACTTTTGTGTGCCCCAGATAAGGGGCGAGAATATTAAAGAAAAAAACCGTGATCGCCATAAGCCCGCCATACGGAATAACAACCGCCGAGGCGGCCTTTATCCAACGAGGTGCGTCAACGAGAATTGACATCTGCATGGCGCGTGCCGACTGGATATCTTTGGCCACCATCTTAAAATCTTCTTGCATCAATCTAGTGGCGTTCTGTTTGAACTCTTCTTTTTCGGCCTCTCCCATTGACTTTGGAAGGTACTTTTCTACCAGCCCTCCAACGACCTTGCCTACCGTGCTCTCTATCAGATCCCCTACTAAAGGTGTCATCCTTACTCCCCCCTGCGCCTTCTATACAAGAAGACGATTACTACCCCCATACTACATCTCTACTGCTTCGCCCTAGCCTCCGTACTCAAAGTGTCCTGCATCCCAGCCGACCTTTGTTGCGTAGTCTTCCTTGTTTACTCCGAAGCGGCCTCCCCAACGCCCGCCGATACCCTCCCAGTACTCGCCAAGTGGGCGATAGGCCTCCTTATCATCAGTATAATTACCATCAACAAAGAGATTAAAGTCCACCGCCAGCCTATCGCAGTGCCTGCTGGCCAAGGTCTTTGAGAGTCCTTTCTCGACGAGCCTCGCCTGCGTCTCAGCATCTCGCCATGCGTGGCCATAGGTCAGTTCGTAGCCCTCGGCGTGCGCCCAAATGATAAAGTTACCGACCATTACGGTAAATCTTCGCTGCCTCTTAGATAGACTCATTCTACATTTGCCTCTTTTTTCTTTTTGTCCTTTCTCCACTCGAAAAACCCGTAGATAGAAAGTACAAAGTAAATTGCAAAGAGCACGCTCTGCGCAATAAGCCCCTCGTGATAATCTATTATCGCCCATGCAAGATTTGCTACTGCAAAGAGATAAAAGCACGCGATCTTCTTCTTGATATTAAGGATTACGGCTACGAGACTTACAGCCGTAACCACCCACATAAATATATCCATATCTTAATGCTTACCTCCTCCGATAAATAAAAACCCATAAAAGACTAACACACCTAGGGCAGTGATGGCGATACCTATAAAGGACTTTAAGACAGAACTCTTGACGGTACGCTGCCACCTGCGCCAGTCATTTAACCACATATGGTCGAGATAATGCTCTTCCTTTGGTATCTTATAGGCACCAAGCTCGGCCCTTACCGCACTACCGACCGAGTCCCTTACGGCCCTGTCTATGACTTTTTTAATCTCTTCTTCGCTCACTATAACTCCCTTATCCCAGCCTCATCTTTACGCCCATCACGCCCGGTGGTGTAATCAGACCATTAATAACAGTATTATCCGCTATGATACGACCTTCATTTAAAAGCTCGGCTATCTCTGAAACACCCTCGTCTGCTTCCTGCGCCATCTTATAGAGGTCTGAACAAAGCGAACTTACAGGATCCAGCAAGACCACCGTATGTGTAGCCGGATCAAGGCTTGCAAAGGGATGCGGAATATCAGGCATTCCGGCGTTCTTCATTGCATACGTTATCTCGACCTCTTCAAACGTAGGGGTCTTTATCGCCGCGAGATTTTCAATCAATTTTGTCTTATCCTCCAAAGCATCGGCATGAGACCAGGGACGCTTTATACGCTTAAGATACTTCTTCCCCTTACGAGTGATCACCTTATTAGGGTTGATACGCTTCGGGCCGTTATAAGCCCACGGCGGGTCTTCGGCTATATAAGTAGCCTCAACCTTACCTGTCGAATTGTTCACCATAGCAAAGATAAAAAGCGGTATGTCTCCGTTGCCTAAATCATAGGGCGGTGAGGCCTGAATATAACGCTGCTGGGCCTGTACCGTAAACCAACCGTATCCATCCCAATATCCTGCCAACGTTATGTTAGCTACATATGAAGTACTTCCAAAATAGGCGTTACCCAAAATATGAATTGATGTATTGGCTGTTGAGCCACTAGTTTTTATCTGAGGGTAAAAACCATACTCACCTCCTGGAAGAATATAGTTAATAGGGGCTGTGGCTGACCCAACATACCCCATAGCAGTCTTAAGCTCTGCCTGCCCAATAGCCGAATCAACCATCTTTGCCTGCGTTATCACGTTATCCGCCAATACAACGCTCTTGCTATTTATCCCGTCATGGTCATGATCCTTTTCCTGCGCAAAGCCGTCGCCGATCCACTCCTCAAGCGAAACAAGATTCTGCCTTATCGCCTCCATAAGTGTCTCGTCAAGCGGGCTATCCCCGTCGGTCTGCGACGAGGCTATTGTATTCCACGTATATGTCGTTGCTGCCATCTTTT
>CAZUFI010000168.1:0-3718 GCA_964618745.1 uncultured Thermodesulfobacteriota bacterium
ACTATAGATTCTTTGAGTGGTATCTTTATGACTCAGGTCACGAATGTTTATGATGGTGGTTCCTCACACATCAATGGTCCGATACATATAGAGATGGGCGCAGTAGATAGTGCTCTGGATCTTAGCACACTTACTGGATACGGTTTGACTAATGCCGACTTTACAATGGCTGACCGTGCTGCAGGGATAGTTCTTAACTTGTTTACAGATACAGGTACAGCTTACCAGGAAAACGGTTCGGGTGGAGGTGCAACAGATGCAGGTAAAATCGCAGCTGATATAGCAAACGCCACTGATGGCAACCTGTGGGGGGCACTTGGTATAGAAGACGGCTATTGGTACTCTCATGCACCTACTGATGATCCCTTAGCTTTAAACCTTGGTACAATTTACAGTTATTCAGGACTTGATTTTGTAACTAATAACACAGGTTATGACTTTATAGGTGCAAACGACCCAAATGAAGGTGAGTGGGATTTAACTGTAGATATGTATGCGGATAGTAAGATAACAGTAAATAATACAGGTGGAACTCTGCACTGGGCCTATCAAAGTGATGACCCTGCAACACTTATCGTAACACCAGAGCCAAGCACCTTTATACTCCTAGGAGCTGGCCTTGTAGGGGCAGCACTTGTAAGAAGAAAAATGAAGAAGAAGAATAGCTAAGTAAGGCTAATCTAAATCTTAATAATATATAACTAAAAAAGGAGAGGGGATTTCCCCTCTCCTTTTTTTATTTTTTGCTTGTTGTTTTTTCTTTTAATGGCTGCTAATCTGATATATAAGGTTAGCAGCCATCTTGTTTTTGCGTACTTACTACCTTAATATGGTACTACGAGTATATCTTCTGTATATTGAAGTCTATTGTTTTTTTAAAAAAGCACTTAAATTTAGTTAGGTGATATTTGATGTTTAAGTATTTTGTCTCTAAGAGGGTTCTTGAGCCTGAGGCTATGATTAGCCTTGATGAGGCAAGGAACTACGATAAGCTTGTTGTAAAGTATCTCAAAATCCTGCATGACGGTTTTGTTGAGACGGTGCTTAACGCAATCCCCGATTGTTCTACTATCCTTGAGGTGGGAACGGGGTCTGGGCGCATATCAATTGAGCTTGCCAAATATAACCCAAGAGTAACGGTAACAGGCATAGAACTCTCAGATGATATGATAACCGTTGCAAATGAGAACAAGGTTCAGGCTGGGGTTGCTGATAGGGTTACCTTTACAAAGGGTGATGCAAAGAGCCTGCCTTTTGAAGACGCTTCTTTTGATGTCGTTGTATGTCATAATATGATGCATCATCTGCCCGACCCTTTCTCGGCTGTTCAAGAGATGAAGAGGGTTCTGAAGAAAGACGGAGGTTTTTTCCTTAGAGATCTGAGGCGTCCAGCTTCTTTTCTTGTTCCATTGCATGTAAATATTCTTGGTTTTTCCTACAATGAAGTTATGAAAAGACAGTATCGAGATTCGATAAAGGCTGCTTTCTCTGATGCTGAGTGGAAAAAACTATATAAAGACCTTGCTATCCCTGAAGCACGTCTTTTGAGTCAATTTATAACTCACAAAAGTATAGAGAGAAAGGCAAAAAAGAAGCCTGAAAAACCTATTAAGATACCAACACCTCTTCATCTTCGTATTGCAAAGAATTTCTACGTTAGTCCTCCATATTAACTTTTCGTCGCAGCGAATATGCCTTTGGTGGCTTGGACTGACCGATACGGAAGAGCATTATAATGGCCTTGTCCCGTGTTGTCGGGAATAGTTCTTTAAGACGAGCTTCGGCGGCCTCTACGATCTTTATCTCCGCCGGACTTAGCCCCTTGCCGCCGTCCATATAGAGCCTTTGTATGAGGAAGGTGATGCCGGTCGTTGGCTGGAAGGAAAGACCTTCGGCGGTTGCGGTAAGCCATACGCGTTGTAAGCTTCGTCCGCCGTTTATAAAGTCTTTAGGGGCCTTACCCGGCATCTGCAAGAGGCCAAAGGCCGATGATGACTTATAGATCATCGTCGAACGTATTGGTAGCATTCGACTCATGCCAAAGCAGTTTAGAAGACGTACAAGCGTCCAGTGCTTCAGCATACCAAAACCCTGCTGCTCGACTGGGAAAAGTCCGAGTGTGTTGATATCCATTCCGTCTCTGGTCTCTTCTATCTCTTTTCTAGTCCACCTGATATGTTCAAAGAGAAAGTCATGAAGCTTCTTGTTGGTAAATAAGAGCCTGTCGTTTATGCTTGCGACCTCTGCTATTTTTTTTATAGTTGCTCTGTCTTCTACAAGTGTCAGCTCGCCGTAGCCCGTCTCTTTAGTAATGGTCATGAGCCTGTTTACAGTAGTTTTTTCAAGCGGTTTCCCTTTGAAGGGTTTCCTGTTGGTGCAGCGTTTATCTAAAAAAGGAAAGAGGTAGTCTTCTTTTTTTGCAGACTTCTGGAAGCTTATGCGGGCTACAACTGGTGCTGAGTCTCCGTCAGGGAAGAGATCGGTTTTTACAACTGAATAGCCAAGGGCCTTACCTGCAATCGAGATGTTTTCGATAAGCGCACCGCAGGCGATAAAAGCTGCCGTCTTTGATACATTAAATAGCGACCTGTCGCGGGACTCGTTATTTATGATAGTAAGATCGTCTCCGTCCATCTTAAAGTCCCAAGGCTGGCAGTTATCGCCGGACGGCGCCATCACGCCGTATCTGAGAATCTCTTCCAGTACTTTTCTTTGTATAGTCATCTATCTTCACCTAATTGTTTTGCAAACTTCTTGGCTAGGTACTTTCTCTTTAGTCTTTGTATTGGATTTTTACCGCCCTTACGGAGGTATCCTGCCTTATAGACTTGGAGAAAGGGATCGAACTGAAAGTAATGTGGTACGGCCTTGACCTCGCCTTTTTTGGTTATGATTTTTAACACTTCTGTGGCGGCAAGTGTCGCACAAAGTGCGCAGGCAGAGGCTATAGCAGGCCCTGTGCGATCTTTAAGACTAACCTTATTGAGATCCATGTACTTTAGATGCAATGGCTTAGGGGTGAGCCCAACGGCAAAGGCGACTATCTTCTGCGAGTAGGTCATCTTATCATTTATAGCGAAGTATTCGTCAAAGCTCATCCCTGCGGGAGAGAAGACCTGGAGGGTCGCGCCAAAACCAATCGGGCCGCAGGTCAGGGCGTATATCCCCATCTCGCGTGCCGTATTAAAGAGAAGCCTTCGGGCATCTATCTCGAAAAAATCTATTCCGTCAATGACTATGTCAAGGCCTTTTAGAAACCTTTCTACATTATCCTCTGTTATGCCTTCTTTAAATAACTTTATCCGGCAAGACTGGTTTATATCAAGGGCGATCTCTTCCATTACCTCGGCCTTGTTTCGCCCGATTGTTTTGGTCGTAGCACCGTATTGGCGGTTGATATTCGCAAGCTCAAAGGTATCGAAGTCTGCGACGTGAAAGCCGCCGATCCCCATTCGCGCTAATGTTGCCATGTGTTGGCCGCCGACACCGCCAAGGCCTGCTATGCCAACGGTTGCGTCGTGCAAAAGCTCTTGTTCGCTAAGGTCAACAAGCCCTATATTGCGTCTGAAGGATTCGTTGTAGGTAGGGTCTGCCATCTTTTTATGAAGTCCTTTGGTTTGTCTTTGAGCAAATGGTATGGGTGGTTTTTAACTGTTAAAAACCTTAAAAGCTATATCCGAGTTCTGTATATATCCGGTCTTTGTCTTTATATTGGCCA
>CAZUFI010000169.1:0-3649 GCA_964618745.1 uncultured Thermodesulfobacteriota bacterium
CTGATAACGGTACATAGCCGATTGCGTTCTTATCCTTTTTCACCTTGAAGATCACTAGAATATTGCTCTTCAGTGTGACCGGAGGGTTCTTTGCCGTATTAGTTATCATCTTGTTGGCCAGCTCTTTTTCGGCCTGCTCCGCAGGTTTCTGTAAGACACTCCTCGAGAACAAAACCCTCGTTGAGTTATCTACCGGCAGGTTATATGCGGTTATTTTTCCGCCACCAGGCCAGCTTATCATCTGATCCTGGTATATCTTTTTTATATCCAAAATCTTCATCTCGCTTACAGGGTTACCTTTATTAACTATAATGGCTACTGATTCGGCATTCACCTTATCTATATAAAATGGGACACCTACAATAAAAAAAACTAAGACAAATATAAAGACCAGACGTTTCATTACCATACCCCCTTTTTATTACTGGCCTATTTTGCCAAAGTATATTGAGACAGAAGCTGTAACCTGATTATAGTTTGCGCCGCTTGACGGATCTCTCCAGTGATTTTCCAGCTTGCCGACTACCGATGGAGTGAAGTGGTAATTTAAAGCGACGGTATTAGTCCTGAGCTTGCTGGTGCTGTCGGCGTCATTTGCCTCATACCAGTCGTATCTGTAGACTAGCGATACCTTCTCTTTTATATCGTATACAAGCTGGCCGTAATAACCTGTCCTGTCAAAGTCTATCGCGCTCGGAGATATCTGGTCGTCTATTGAGGCCCTTGCATACTCGCCCTGGAACTTGAACTTGTTTATACGGAACTTGACATCAGCCCCGAGGCTATCCCTGTCATATTTCTGCGTGGCTGTCTGCTTGTCTTTTCCCGTAAAGCCGGATAATCCAATCTCAAGGCCGTTGAGCGAGTGGAAAGTGAATTTGACGCGCGTTCCAACAGCCTTGTTCTCATTAGTATCGCTGTTGCCCGGCTCGCCAATACCGTTACCTGCATAGACGGCATAAGATACAAGTGTATTACCAACATCCTGGCTGCCGAATACCTGTAAGCCGTCAACGACATTGGGGAATATCTTTTTTATATGCACGGGTAAAGCCATCGTTGCGACGAAAGGAGAGTAATGATCCACGTTCCAAATGCCGGCAGGCGTAAGGTAGCGTCCGGCACGAAAGATAAGCTGCTGATTTACGGCGGCCTGTATCACCATTGACTCGATAGCGATCTTGCCGTCATCTTTGCCCTCACTAATCTCGATAACCGGCGCATCCTCAAACTCGATCTCCGAGAAGAAACTCCAAGTATCGCTTACCTGCTTCTTGAACTGAAGGTTAAGGCTATGCACTCTAAATTTGTTATTCTCTCCGGCCTTGTCCGTGGCCATGTATCCAACATCAGCATAGCCGCCTATTTCCATTAAACTATCTAGGTTGAACTCCCCCTCATCAAGTCTTGCTTCGTTTACCTCCAATCGTTCTTTCAGTTCATCTATCTGCTCTTGCAAACTTGAATCGGCATTTGCCGTACCGGCAACAGTACAGATGAAAAGTACCAATAATAAGAATGTAATGCTGTACTTCCTAGCCATAGTGACCTCCTTTATTGTTTTTTAAAGCCTTTAACAGAGATATAAGCACAACCGATTTATTTATTGCAAAAGGACACTGGTTGGCTAGATTGAGACCTCCCCCCGTGGCAGCCTCGCCATGCCTATGTTCCTGTTTCTTTCGTCGAGGCAATCTTGAGACCGTCGCGAACAACCTCGCCGTCTTCTATTGACGCTTCTTCTACCGTCTTCAATATAACGCCCTCTTCTTCACCTGTTTCCGCCCCTATCTCTTCAGGAACCTTTATTATAAAACGGGACACCATCTCTTCCAATTCACTCGCAAGACGAGCCAATTCTTCGCTGCTCTGCTTAACGTCTTCTGTAGTTGATACATTGGCATTTGCCACATCCGATATATTTTCCATGTTCCGGACAACCTCTTCGCCCGTCAAGCTCTGCTCTTCGGAAGCTGTCGCTATATGAGTTATCGAACTCTTAGTATCCCCTACACTCTTTACTATACGGTTTAAAGCCATATCCGCCTCGTTTGCGAAGCTCACGGCCTCTTCCACCTGATCGGAGTTATCCTTCATGGAAGCCACAGCCTTCTCGGTCCCAATACCTATGGACTTTATCATCCTGTCTATCTCAACGGTCGCCTTACCTGTTTTTTCAGCGAGATGTCTTACCTCATCGGCCACAACCGCAAACCCGCGCCCATGATCGCCGGCCCTTGCGGCCTCGATAGCCGCATTAAGCGCAAGAAGATTAGTCTGATCGGCTATATCGCTTATAACCTCTATAATAGAGTTGATATCATTGGCCTGCTTCTCAAGATCCTTTACAAATTTGGCGGCTTCGGAGGCGGAACTTGTTATCCCTTTCATACCATCTATACCTTGCTTTATGACGCCACTGCCCTCCAAAGCGATATTATGCGCCTCGCTTGCCGCATCATTGGCTTTCTGTGAGTTCATCGCAGTCTCCATTATGGTAGAACTCATCTCCTCCATAGCGGTACGCACAGTACAAACCTCTTTGCACTGTGCCTCGGTTCCCTCTGCTATCTCTGAAGAGGCCTCGGACATGTGCCTGGCCGAGGAGCCCAGAAGCCTTGAAATCGTACCTATGCTGCCTATCATCTGAGACATCTGTTCGGCCATATTGTTTACGTTCTTGGCTAGGCTGGATATCTCGTCGCGCTTTTCTTTTTTACCGGTCAAATCAACCCTTCTGGTAAGATCGCCACGGGCAAAATTGCCGACTATTTCCTTGATACGAATGATAGGGTTTATTACCGTATGGAACATACGATACATAAAGAAAACGATCACCATAGCCGTTATGAATATACTCAACGCAAGTATTAATATGCTCTTTCTTGCCTCCGCCTTTGCATTACTCACTATCTGTCCGGTCATCTCATTGGCGGCGTCCACTATCTTAGGGGTATAGGTCGTGCCGAGCTTGGAAAGCCCTGTAGAAAAGAGGTCTTTTGTCTCTACCGTACCGAGTATCGTGTCTAGGATCAATTCATCCATCTCCCCAACTACACTCAGCTTGTTCAGCAAGACGACGCCCTCTGCGCCAAAGGCTTCGCCGTAGGCCTTGAGTTCTTCTGTGGTTACGATCAGCTCCTCGCTGATAACCATTAAATTCTCAACTATAGCGTTAGCCTCATCGTCATAAGCCATTATATAGCTGCCTACAAGATAACCGAGCTGTACGGCCCTGAGCTTCTGCGCCCATAACATCTCTTGCATAGCAGCCGTCTCGGAACTCTGCTCAAGGCCCTCAATAGAGCCCTTTACTTCGTCTATCTTCTCTAGATAAGCCTGCGTAGTCTCGTCTACCTTGCTTATCATGAAACGCATCTTATTGCCGTTTACCATGATCTCGTCAAGGAAGCCGTCCATAAACTGCCATCCTTCCTTGATATAGCCGAGTTTCTCCAGCGTATCAGGGTCTTTTACAGCGACCAGCCGCTCGGAGCCGTCCTTAATCTCTTCGATCAATTCATGAAATTCAGATCTTTTTGTCTCGAAGACGCCATTCATATTCTTTTCTCCGTTCATATCCGAAAGGTTCAGCGCATAAGCGATATCCTCCGCACTTTTCCGAATCTCACCTGCCGCATCTACTCAG
>CAZUFI010000170.1:0-3620 GCA_964618745.1 uncultured Thermodesulfobacteriota bacterium
GAATGTATTAATTGTGTTAAAACAGGGTAGGTTATGCGGCGAAGCCGCTATGCTCTCCGCAGGAGTGCCCTACCGCAGGTGGAGGAGTTTTAGAATATAAATGTCAAAGTCAATTATAGAGGATTATCTGCCGCTGGTTAGAAGGCCGGCGCGTTATATAGATTCCGAGCTTAACTCGGTAAGAAAGAAGCCTGAGGATGTGAGGTTATCTTTTGCACTTTGTTTTCCTGATACCTATGAGATGGGTATGAGCCATCAGGGTATCCATGTACTTTATCAGGCAGTAAACGCCGTAGAGGAGCTGGCCTGCGAGCGAGCATTTGCTCCGTGGAAGGATATGGAGGAGCTGCTCGTCAGTAAGGGCCTGCCGCTTGGCACGCTTGAGTCGGGCCGTGCCCTTAACGAGTTCGAGATAGTTGGTTTTTCCCTGCAATACGAGCTCTCTTATACGACGATCTTGCTGATGATGGATCTAGGTGGCGTGACTATTATGGCCGGCGAGCGTAGCGAGCAGGATCCGATTATTATCGGCGGCGGCCCCGGGGCATTTAACCCGGAGCCGGTTGCTGATTTCTTTGACTGTATTCTCTTAGGCGACGGAGAAGAGGCCGTCGTAGAGATCTGCGAGTTGGTTGCAACTGCCAGAGAAGAGGGCGTAACGAGGGCCGAGATCTTAAAAAGGCTCGCTGGGGTCGTCGGCGTTTATGTGCCGAGCCTCTTTGAGGTCAGCTATAAAGAGGACGGAACTATAGATGCCATAACCCCGCTTATGGAGGGTTACTCAAAGGTTACGAGGCGTTTCTTGCCGGATTTAAATGAAGTGCCTTTTTACTCTAAGCCAGTCGTCCCTTATATGGAGGCCGTCCACGACAGGTTAGCCGTAGAAATCGCCAGAGGTTGTACGCGCGGGTGCAGGTTCTGTCAGGCCGGGATGACATATAGGCCGCTCAGGGAGCGTGACCCGGAGAAGGTCATGGAGTATATACGAGAAGGTCTGGAGAATACCGGCTATGAGGACGTCTCTCTTTTGTCTTTATCTACGGGGGATTATACCTCTATCGAGCCGCTTTTATGTTCGGTAATGGGGGCTTTTGCCGGTGACAAGGTCTCGGTAAGCCTGCCTTCGATGAGGGTCGGTACCCTATCCGAGACCCTTGCTGCCGAGATAAAAAAGGTCCGCAAGACGGGCTTTACCATGGCCCCGGAGGCCGGGAGCGAACGCCTGCGAGGAGTTATTAATAAAGGCATTAAAGAAGAAGATCTCTTAAAAGGTAGCCGTGATATCTTTAACCTCGGCTGGCGTGCGATAAAGCTATATTTTATGCTGGGGCTGCCGACCGAGACCGATGAGGATATAGAGGAGATAGTAAGGCTCGCCTTTGATGTCAGGCGCGAAGGAAGGCGCGCCGGGCTGCACGGAGTAAAGGTAAATGTAAGTGCGGCGGCCTTTGTGCCAAAGCCCTTTACGCCTTTTCAGTGGGAAGGGCAGATCACAATCGAAGAGAGTCGCAAAAAGCTTTCGTACTTGAGGCGTAATTCTCGGGATAAAAAGCTTGGCTTTAAGTGGCATGACGCAGAGATGAGCGAGCTGGAAGGCGTCTTCTCGCGCGGAGACAGACGGCTTTCTTCTTCTATAATAAGGGCTTACGAAAAAGGGGCTCGCTTTGACGGCTGGAGCGATGAGTTTAGTTGGGATGTTTGGCAAGAGGTCTTTAAAGAAGAAAGTATTGAGATGAGCTTTTATAGCTCAAGGCAGCGCGGCAGCGACGAGGTCTTTCCTTGGGATCATCTCGACTGCGGCGTGACAAAAGAATTCCTGTGGAAAGACCGTGAGGCTGCCTTTAAGGGAGAGGCCATCCCGGATTGTCGTGTCGATATATGTACCGACTGCGGGGTCTGTGACCATAAGATATTAAAGAATGTCGTCTTTAAGGACTATGAGGGCACCGGGCGTCGCGTGGGCAGGGGTGCTGCTAATAATACCGATAAGAAGATAAGGGTAAGGCTTGAGTTCTCAAAGACGGGTAGGCTCAGGTTTCTTAGCCATCTGGAGTTAAATAGGACGATCTTTCGTGCCATTCGGCGTGCCGGGCTGCCTATTGCCTATTCAGAGGGCTTTCATCCGCAGCCCAAGATAAACTACGCAACGCCGCTGCCTGTCGGCATGGAGAGTGAGCAGGAGTTTATGGATATGGAGTTATTGCCGCTGGGTAACTTTACGACCGAGCAGATAGTTCAGCGATTAAATAGCGAGTTACCATCGGATATTAATTTCAAAACTGCAACTTTTATACCCTTGCAACTTCCATCCCTCTCTGCTATTATGGAAAAACAACGATATATCATATATTTGAAGAATAGCCTTGTAGGCTTGGATATAGGGTCTGGTGAGATAGAACGGACCGTTAGGGATTTCTTAGAGAACCATTTAACCGAGGTAGAATTTGAACGTGCAGGAAAGAAAAAGGTTGTTAATTTGAAGCAGCAAGTCGAATCCATTGATTTTAAAGATGAATTTACTTTAGGCCTTACTCTTCTGAGTAGTGCGGGCGTCTCTATGAAGCCCCATGAGGTCGTGGCTCTTCTATTTCAACTTACCTCGGATCAGGCATCCCTTATATCCATCCGTAAGACAAGGACTGTTCTTAAATCACATTAGGCCGAGATCTGGGCTGCGTCTGATTAAAAAAGACGTGATATTTACCCGATTTGTCAGGCATGGATTTAATGGGCAAGGCCATAGTAAAAGAGATATTTTTAGATTCCAATTCCTTCGAGACCCGAATTGCCATTCGTGAAGATGACAATCTAGCGGAGTTCTACGTTGAACGTAAGGGCGACCGTGGGCTTACCGGCAATATCTATAAAGGTAAGGTCGTTAGGGTTTTGCCAGGTATGCAGGCGGCCTTTGTCGAGCTTGGCCTTGACCGTACCGCATTTCTGCACGTCTCCGATGTAACCGACCCCACTGAGGTTCCTGATGACGACGCACCCTATGAAAGGGGTAGGCGTCGCGAACGTTCTGTTCAGAAGATCCAGGACCTTCTAAAGGCAGGCCAAGAGGTCGTTGTCCAGGTCGAAAAAGAACCTATAGGTACAAAAGGTGCTCGACTGACCTCTTACGTATCTATCCCCGGGCGTTATCTGGTCTTTATGCCGACCTATGATAAGGTCGGGGTCTCACGTAAGATCGAAGGCGATCGTGAAAGACGCCGCTTAAAAGATATAGTAGCGCGGCTGCGTCCCAAGGGCTCGGGCTTTATTATAAGAACGGTCTGTGAGAGTCGCAGTAAAGAAGAACTGGGCGCGGATATGGAGTTTCTCCTTAAGCTCTGGAATAAGATAATCTTTAATAAAGATACCCTGCCAAACCCCTCGCTCCTATACGAAGAACTGGATATAACACTTCGTACGGTCCGCGATATTTTTACCAAAGACGTCAAGCGTTTTGTCATTGATTCCGAGGCTGAGTACGATAAGGTAATAGCCTTTATGGATGAGTTTATGCCGGACCTTAAGTCGCGTGTCGAGCTATATAAAGGCGATACCCCGGCCTTTGATGCTCTGGGCATTGAGGTCGAGCTTGCAAAGGCACTGGAGAAGAATGTCTGGCTGCCCTC
>CAZUFI010000171.1:0-3586 GCA_964618745.1 uncultured Thermodesulfobacteriota bacterium
GATGATTCGTGCCGGCTACATTCTTTATATCGGACGAAGACTACTGAAATCTTTACCTTTATTTGAACTTTGTTGCAAAAAAAGAGATATTAAGTCCGCAGCTCTTGTATATAAATGAAGTTAATGCCGCAGAGCCCTCTAAAAGTCGCATATTCAAGCCTGATACTCAAATATGCAGAGGGCTTATTACTGTAAATTTATGGTGCCGAAGAGGGGAGTCGAACCCCTACGAGCGTACGCCCACTAGACCCTGAACCTAGCGCGTCTACCAATTCCGCCACTTCGGCAAACTTAAAGAGGCAAAGCCTCTTATTTTCAACTTTCAGACTTGCAATAACGCCTATTTAGGTATATATTTTCATAGTATACCCTTCTCTGATGATCCAGGGGAAAGGGTACTGAAATAAAGCATTAGAAAATATAGCTGGTAACCTTGGCATGTCCTTAATAACTTAAAAAGTTTCGCATACCAGGGGTCTTTAGTCAAGCAGTCTAAGCTTTGTTTCTGCTTTTTTTAACTATTATAGTCACTTACAAACATCTGGAACAAATAAAAACGCTTTTAACCGGGAGGCATTAATGAAGTTCTTTATTGATACCGCAAATATTGATGAAATAAAAAAAGCCAATGACTACGGCCTTTTAGATGGTGTTACGACAAATCCGTCGCTTGTTGCCAGAGAAGGCAGGGAGTTTCGTGAACTTATAGCCGAGATCTGCTCGATAGTAGACGGGCCGGTAAGTGCCGAGGCAGTAAGTCTGGATGCAGAGGGTCTTGTCAAGGAAGGGCGAGAGCTGGCAAAGATTCACGACAATATCGTAGTGAAGGTCCCGCTGAATCTGGAAGGGTTAAAGGCCGTAAAGCAGCTGGCCTCAGAGAAGATAAAGACCAATGTAACCCTTATCTTCTCTCCGCTCCAAGCCCTGCTAGCTGCCAAGGCCGGAGCTACCTACGCAAGCCCCTTTATCGGTAGGCTTGATGATATCGGGCATACGGGAATGGACCTTATCAGTCAGATAGCCGAGATATATGAAAACTACGGCTATGAGACCGAGATCATCGTCGCAAGCATCAGAAACCCGATACACGTCCTTGACGCAGCCCTTATAGGAGCAGATATAGCGACTATTCCGTATAAGGTGCTTGACCAGCTCTCCAAGCACCCTCTTACAGATAGCGGTATGGCAAAGTTCCTCCAGGACTGGGAAAAAGTACCTGACAAGTAACGGATCTCCCGAGCAATTGCTGATCAGGCATAGCGCATTAAAATACTTAAGGAGGTAGCGAGACCCTTTTGACGATTAAAGGAGATACGATACCACGCGCCTTCTTCGAGCTAGAGACACACGACTCGACGAACAGGCTGAAAAGAGAACGACTGGCCCTTAAGACTCGCCATGAAGAAGAACTATCGGAGATATTCGTAGAGAGTCTTCAGGAGCAGGTCCGTGAGCTTGGCTACGGCTTTATGGCTATAGGGATAGAGCCGGGTGAGCGAATAGCAATAGATCTCCCTAACGGCCCTGAGTGGCTGATCGCGGATCTGGCCATCGCATCAATCGGCGCGGTAACAGTGCCGATCTACACAAACCTTGGCGCAGAAGAAAAGGTCTTTATCCTTAAGGACTCAGGGGCCGTAGCGGTAATACTACCTGCCGAGCAGAAGGCGGCCTTCAAACCCTCGCTGCTGCAACTGCCGGAGATTCGCCACGTTATAAGCTCAGGGATTGTCCCGGAGAGCGAGCGAGAGGCAGAGGAAGATATAAATGACTTTTCTTTAAATGGAATAAGCGTTATGGGAAGGGTCGCTAAAGACCCTGAGGGGCTTTTCGAACGAATCGAGGCTACCGTGCCTGATGCCCCCTTCTCTATTATATATACCTCTGGTACGACCGATCAGCCAAAGGGTGTGGTAATAAGCCACGCAAATCTTCTCTCTAATATAAAGGCCGCTTTGCAGGTTCTTGATGTGCGGCCAACAGACCTGTATTTGTCGTACCTGCCGCTTAGTCATGGCTTTGAGAGGATGGTTCATTACCTGCTTTTGCTAAGCACTACCCCTATTGCTTATTCACGGGGGCTGCCCTCGGTAGGGGCTGACCTTGAGTTCTTCAGGCCGTCATTTATGATAGGCGTACCCTTCTTTTTTGAGAAGATTAAGAAGAAGATTATGCACACGGCTGCACTCTCGGGCACTATCAAAAGGACGCTCTTTAAGGCAGCCTTCTCTGCTAAACAGAGCAAAGACGGCTCGATCGCGAATTCACTGGTCTTTAGTAAGATAAAAGAAAAGATAGGGCCTAATATTCGCTACTTTGTCTCAGGCGGTGCTCCGCTCTCTACAGAGACTGCCGAGTTCTTTAAAAAGATCGGCCTGCCGATAATCGAGGGTTATGGAATGACCGAGACAGCGCCGGTCATATCAGTCAATACACTTCAAGAAAACAGGCCCGGCACTGTCGGAAGGGTGCTGCCCGGCACCTTGGTAAAGATTAGCCAAGACGGCGAGATACTGGTAAAGGGCCCGGGCGTTATGCAGGGCTATCATAACAGACCAGACGATACGGCAGAGGTGATGCCAGGCGGTTGGTTTCACACCGGTGATACGGGCCATATAGATGACGACGGTTTTATTACGATAACCGATAGAAAGAAAGATATTATAATAACCTCTGTCGGTAAGAATATAGCCCCGCAAAAAATAGAGACTATACTAAAGGCCGATGAATTTATAAAAGAGGCCCTGGTCTTTGGTAATAGAGAGACGCATCTCGTGGCCCTGATAGTCCCAGAGACCGATAGACTTGATGAGATGAGAAAGATAGCAACGGCCAAGGACGGCCCGACATTTTTAATAGATCCGGCGATTAATAGATTTTTTGAGAAACGAATACGTAATAGATTAAAAGGGCTGGCGACATTTGAACATATTAAAAAATTCGCTCTTATAGCCGACGACCTAAGCCTCGGTGCCGGTGAGGTCACACCTACTTTTAAAGTAAGGAGAGACCGGGTAGGCCACCGTTATACAAAACTAATAGAAGGGCTTTACAGGGAAGAAAAATAATAATCAGCCTAACGCATAAACCAAGGAGCAGGCCATGAAGAAGTATTCCTTTAATAAATTTTTTATATTGATGATCCTGGCCGTTGCGGTAAGCTTCGCTGGCTGTGGTAGTGATAGCTCGCAGAGTGCGAGCGTAACTGCAACCAAGACGACGCCAGAGCCAGCACCGATAACGCCGATGCCAGAGCCGCAGGTAAAAGTTGAAGAGGCTGTTACGGTGAAGGCTGTCCCAGCGAAGGCTGTTGTGGCTGCTCCAGCGAAGGCTGTTACGGCAAAGGCCGAGGTTGGTGGGGATTCTTATTCTACAAAAAGAATCGAGTTTATAAAAAAACATGGTCAGGCCCCCAAATATAAAGACCATAAAAATCCGCTTGAGCCAAATACAGAGAACCTGACCGCAGGCGGCATTCTTTTTCGCACACGGTGCGCACTCTGTCACGGTAATAAGGGCGAGGGCGATGGCGTCGCAGGGGCTATGCTTAACCCACCGGCCACTGATCTCTCTCGGGTCGTTGCGA
>CAZUFI010000172.1:0-3556 GCA_964618745.1 uncultured Thermodesulfobacteriota bacterium
CATGCAAAGCTGCGCCACTAGTCACCAGAGACCTCCAGCGCAATAGTCACAGGTGCGGCCGAGACCAAAGACTCATTGACGGCAAAGCTGGTAAGCGTCGTTGCGACAAGATCCGCAAAGGATATAGGGGCCGCTTCGCCACCGGTCAATGTCTTTATAACCTCGCTTATCTCACCGCTATATCCCATATCCTTACCACGCAGGTTATGGACCTTTTCTTTACCCTTGGCGCTCAGGGTCAGTTTCTTAAAATCATCCAGCACGGCAACTCTGCCGCCGCCAAAGACCTCTAGATATTCTCTGGAAAAAGACGGATCTCCGTCGGCTATATAGGCAATATTACCGACCGAACCATCTGAGAAATCAATTGTTATCTGTACGTTCTGCGCTGCTTCACGCGTCTTTCCGTCCATTGATACAGCGTAGACCCTGACCGGCCTCGCCCCTGTCACAAACTGAAGATAATCTATAAAATGGCAACCCTCGCCTATTATACGTCCCCCGCCCTCGAAAGGATCCAAGAGCCAGTGGTCCGGCGGCAGAGGCCCTGCGTTAACGCGAAAATTAATTATCTTAGAGGTCTTTACACTCTCAAAATGCTTCTTCAACTTAACCGATAGCGGCGAGAACCTCCTATTAAAGCCGACCATAAGGTAGGGGCTACTGGCTGCGCCATAGGCCTCTGTTATTTCAGTTAACTCATCCAGATTAAGGGCCAGCGGCTTTTCGACAAAGACGGATTTCCCGGCGCGCAGAGCCTGCGCCGTCAAAGGCCCGTGCAGATCATGACGTGTTGCTATAAATATAGTATCTATATCATTGTCTTTTAGTATCTCACTATGGTTGCATGTGCCGTAGTTAAAGCCGAACTTACGGCTAACACTATCGGAGCTAATCGGTCTGTTGGTCGCAACCCCTCGCAGCTCCATGCCTCCGGCCTTTTTAAGCTCTGGCAAGAGATAGCTCTGCGCAAAGTTCCCGGCCCCGATAAAACCAACGGAGCGGGCATTACTACGAGCTTTACCTGACTTCTGCGAGATCATTATCCTGCCCGGCACCTTCGGGCTGCCATCGTACTCAAAGAGCACGCCCATAACAATACCCTCAGGCTTTCTCACAAGCTCATAGGCCTTAACAGCATCGTCTATCTTAAACCTGCCGCTTATGAGTTTATCGACCGAGATCTTACCATTTACCATAAGATGCATTATCTCTTCCATATTACGCTTGACCGTCCAGCGCACATAGCCGTAAGGATAATCCGCACCGCCTATATACGACTCGTCATAAGAGCCCGGCCCAAAGGCACGGGAGACGACAAAGTCCAGTTCCTTTTCATAGTATTCTTTTCTCGGCAACTCGATTGGCACAGCACCTACAAGGACGACCTTGCCTTTTTCCCTGCAAAGCTTTCCAGCGGTCTCTATAGGCTGGCTCGTCGATGCCGATGCCGTGATAATTACGACATCCGCGCCACGGGCCGAGGTAAAGCCCTCGACACCTTGTTCTGTATCTGCCTTTTTCAAGTTCAGTGCCATATCCGCACCGAACTCGGTAGCCATAGCGACCTTCTCGTCATCGATATCAACGCCAATTACATGGCAACCCGATGCCTTTAGTAGCTGTACCGTAAGTTGTCCTATCAGACCAAGCCCCAGGACCACGACCTTATCGCCAAGCCCGACCTCGGCCAACCTGACCCCCTGCATAGCAATCGCACCGAGTGGAGCAAAAGAGGCCTTATCCAGCGTAAGCTCATCAGGGACCTTTACCAGCAGGCCACCCGGAATATAGACGACCTCTGCGTGACAGGCAAAGCCCTCACCAACGCATGCCACACGGTCGCCGACTTTAAAGTCAGCGGTCACGTCATCAACGGCAGAGACGATACCGGCCGAGCAATAGCCAAGACTTATCGGGGTATTCAGGCGGGTAAAGACCTTCTTTGCCGTAGGCACAAGCCCCTCGCTCTTGACGTTATGCATTACCTGCTTAACGAGATCCGGCCTTTGCCGTGCCTTTTGCAGGAGGTTAGCCCTGGCCATCTCTATCTTGCCACGCTCTGTCCCTGAGCTTATCAGCGAATATTCGTTATTAACCAAGACCCCACCACGCCTGAGATAAGGTACGGGGACGTCTTCTACCTTTAATTCACCTGTCTTATAGTTCTGTATAATCTGCTTCATCCGTAATATGCCTTTTGCCTGTTATAGATGTATCTGCCAAACTTCAGGTACATGAAGCTGGCAGTCCTGTATAATACCGAGTGAGTAAATATCAAAAGCCCGTATGGCAGCTTTGCAACAATAATAATATCCAGTAGCTTCATCAAAATCTTATTAAGAGGACTTGGCATCTTGTTGGCCTTCTTATAGAGCTTGGCAAAGCTCCTGAAAAACCTGTGACCAAAGACGACCTCTTTTTCAGTAAGGGTCTCGCTCTTTAGTATCGTACCCTCTGCGTAGGTATCAAACCTTGAAGAGGTCAAGAGTCCTTCCTTCTTGCAAAAGGCATGCAAGCGCGTACCCGGGTAAGGATAAAAGATAAATGCATACATCTTCTCAGGCCCTATCAGACCATTGAGCTTTATAGTATCACGTATCTCACGAATGCTCTCACCCGGCACGCCGACCATATTATAGGTAGCAATCTTAAGCCCATAGCTGCGAATTAACTGCGTGGCCTTGAGCATCCCCTCGTTGGTAATCTTACGGTTCAAGACCTCGCGTCTGATCTTTTCATTACCGCTCTCAACGCCGATCTCTACCATCGTACACCCGGCGGCCTGCAAAAGAGATATCGTCTCGTCTTTGACGAGCATCGGGTTGATATTGCACTTAAAAGGACGATTTATACGCGCCTTGTACTTCTTGGAGAACTCACGCAGCCATTCCATCCTGAGCGGTAGTATATCATCTGAGAAGGCAACGTATTTGATATACGGATAACGCTCCAGAACGACCTCTATCTCATCCATAAGACGGTCAACGGTCTTAAACCTTATATACTGACCTTTATTCGGGTAAAGATCCTTCATCCCGTGGTTGGCGCAGTACGCACAGGCAAACGGACACCCCCGCCCCCCCAAGAAGGTCGCAAAACTTTCTTTGGTCGTAAGCAGATTGTCAAAGTCAAAGATATCGCGGTCAGGGTGCGGAAAACGATCCAGATCCTGATAAGTCGAGCGTACCTTGTTCCGTATGACCTTCTTGCCATCCCTTAACCATATATTGGCGATATAGTTCGGACTCTTGCCATTACCGAGCGCATCGCAGAGCTCTACCATCGGCTCTTCGCCCTCACCACGACAGACGTAGTCGATAGCACCGACCTCAATAACATCCTCAGGGTCTAGCGTTGCGTGAATACCACCGCAAAGGACTATCACATCCTTGCTATATTCCTTTACCCAACCGGCCATCTCTTTGGCGTAATGAAAGCCGTTGGTCATAGCCGAGAAGGCGACCATATCAGAGCCGTCTTGCTTAAGCCTTGCTATGAACTCGGCCCTCTCCATAGTGCGCGTCAGGTGCAGGAAACTCACCTCATTACCCGC
>CAZUFI010000173.1:0-1332 GCA_964618745.1 uncultured Thermodesulfobacteriota bacterium
GGAGTCCTTATCTTCCTCGGATAAAAGCCTACCGCCGCCATCGCCGTGATGCTCACATGCGTGCTTATGCCCTTCTACATCATGCTTAAGACTCTGCCCCTGCTTAAGACCCTTAATAATCTCGGCCTGCTGCTTTATCAACTCTCCTTGCGCAACAATGGCCTGCTCCAGTTTACTGATCCTCTCATCGATACTAAGCTCGCCCGCAAGGGCCGTCGTGCCGGTTAAAAGCACCACAACGAGTGCCAAAAGAAATCTATTCATATACTCCTCCAATTGAAGTTCAGTTACGCAAAGACATGCGCCATAAGCACGGGCCAGCCAGCTGCACACCCCAGAGAGGACGCAGACGCAGGTAGCCGTAGCCACGCATAAAAAGGTCTATGGCAAAACCTTAGGCGCAGCAATAGACGCAGAAAGACGCAAGCTCGTCGTATTTATTTATATATTTTCAAGGGAATCCGTCTTAGACGGAAGGAGGTGCTCTTGGTGCTGAGTTGATCAAGGCCAGAATCGAATCAACGGCCTCGCTCTCGAGATGGATAGATGCTACAAAATCAAGGCCTAACCTGAGCTGCGCACTCACCTCAGAGGTAAGTGCCGGGCTATGGGCAACCGTCACACATGTTACGCAGTCCTTATTATGCGCGCGAGCGTCATCATGATGATGAACAGCCCCCACCATAAAGGTAAAGAGCATCGCGATAACAACTACGCTGTGCAACGCCTTAGATAGTATATTTATTCGTCTAAACATAAGGTAAGAGATCATACCAAAAAGACCCTTCATATTCAAGGAGCGGCAAAAAAACAACCACGGAGATCTTTCACAAAGACTACTCCAGCATAGCCCTGAAGAGCTCGTGAGACTCTGCGCTATTCCATCTGCGAGCACCGGTTATCATACCAACAAACCGCCCGTCTCGCCCGACCACATAGGTCACTGGCAGTACCCTTACAGCATAAAGCCTACGCACGTCATTGTCATGATCCAGTACAATATCCATCTTAGTATTAGATTTTCTAATAAATCTACCGACTATCTTCTTTGTCCACGCATAGGACCCTCTATCTACAGCCACACCGATCACACGAAGCCCCTTGCCTTCCATATCGGCACGCAACTCATCGAGCATCGGCATCTCTTCGCGGCAGACCTTGCACCAGGTCGCCCAGAAATGCACCAGTATCAGATCACCATTAAACTCGCCAATGCCATAAGGCTTGCCGTCCAAGTCCTTGAGCGTAAAATCCGGGGCGAGCTTACGCTCCTTTGGCATTACCATGCCAAAGGCCTCTGCCCGCGCCCTATAGCTCTCTATCGAGACCTCT
>CAZUFI010000173.1:1432-3538 GCA_964618745.1 uncultured Thermodesulfobacteriota bacterium
CACGTAGCACACCTGCTGCGGTAAAGACTCGCTGCCTCAGTGCCGTCATCAGGGATAGGGGTTGGCAAGGCAACGCAGCCATAGATGCCTACCAATAAGATTACAACCAACAAAAACCTTGCCATACCCCCCTCCTTTAAACCGCTCTTAATCTCGACTAAAAACCAAGTCTGCCTTTGCCTTTATTCTCTTTACCCACATACCTCTTGCTTTTTTTAGTGGGTATCTCGATATACCAGGTAAGCATCACAGAATAATCCTCTTCAAGCTGACGACCGTTCAGGTTCTGATATATCGGCGTACTCACGCCAAGCGCTATTATATGAAACGGCTTTGGCTGCCACTGAAGCTCTGCTGTGGCAGCTACGGTCTTACCTCCGTAGTTATCCGGGTCCCATGCAGGCGACATATAGGCAGAGTTTGCATCAAAGCGGGTCTTTCTACCTGACTCACCGCTTAGAGCCTCATCCATCTCGCCACCAATACGCCCTTTATATTTGGCATTGAGCTGAAGCCCGGCGACTAGATTATAGGTAAGCTGGCGCATGCCGTAGATATCCAACCGAAGCTCATCGCCCAAGTGCCAGCCCTCTGAATTATCATAGAGCCTTGCCGTATAGATGGCATTCGCGCCCCACCACCAGGGTGATAACGACCCCTCATATAAAAGCCCTATACTCGGATCGTATGTCCCGGAGCCAAGCTGCATGGCATAAGGCAGCAACTCGCCTCGACGCATAGCCAGTGGGTGGTTAGAGTTCTTCTCGCCAATCGATCCTGTCGGCAGGCTAAGTCCCATAAAGAGCGATACCTGACTCTTGGGTATATCAGGATCATCGGTATAGAGCCTGTACTTTCCCATCAACATTACATCGCCGATACCGCCTGACTCCATCGTATAACCGTCCCGACCGGTCGTATTGCGCATAGGCTGATTAAAGTTCATTCCCATACGGTTTTCCTTCCACATCAGCATCGCACCGAGAAAAATATCATCGCTATAGCTATAGCCAACCGTCATATTCATCATGCTCATATCCATATACGACGGGGCCGCCATAAACTCCGAGGCCATACCGCCGCTTACAAGCGAGTTCTCATTTAACGAATCAGTCCCGTCACGCATCCCTTCCATACGCATAAACATAGGGCTAAGCTTCACACGCAGCTCATAGGTCGCGGGCACGCCGCCGCCCGGGATATTAAGCGGCATATTCCCACCGCACTTTGCGCAGCAAAGCCCTACATAGGCCTCTGCCGCGACAGGCATAATTAAGATAAAGGTAAAGATAAAAACAACAGACGATAATAGCCGCAGGTATTTACTGAAATTCATATTAAAGACCTCCCC
This sequence comes from uncultured Thermodesulfobacteriota bacterium, assembly GCA_964618745.1. GTDB lineage: Bacteria > Desulfobacterota > GWC2-55-46 > GWC2-55-46 > DRQE01 > JAJRSM01. The sequence continues at coordinate 2,784 of CAZUFI010000173.1, forward strand.
AAAAGATCGACCAACCACAGGCGCAAAGGCGAGTTAGCACAAAGACGCAACAAGTCCGCGCAGAAAAAAATCAAGACTCAGCCGCAGCCGTAGTGGTAGTAAGTTTTTTTTATTATTTTCGAGAAATACTAGAGAAAGGCTCTAGTGTTGAGGAGGCTTCTGAGGTTCATCACCATCTAAATCATCGTAGATAAAGGCCAAGGCAGCAGGAAGATACTCAATCGCAAAGGTCCTGACAGGGGCCATATACTGCGCCGGCACGTAGCTCTCGGCTACCGACAAAAAAGCGGCAACCGCATCATCGCTCTTTTGACAACCAAAGCAGGCACAGTCAAGGAGGATCTTGCAAGGAGACTTTTTATCTGGCTCAATACCAGCGTCACCTTTCGTATGGGCATGGTCTGTAAGATGCGCCCCTTTTGCGTCATACAAATCCGAGAGATGAACGCCCTTGCCGGTATGTGTGTCTTTATCCAGATGAACACCCTCGGTAGCGTGCGACTCCGGCACGTCATCTTCTACATGCACGCCCTGGCCAAGACCCGAGATTATCCCGGCCTCAGAGACAGAGGCAACAGCAAGTGCGGCAAAGACCGCCAAAAGGACTATTAAAAAAAGTTTTTTCATGATCCTTAAATACTAACACATAGAAAGCCTGCAAACAAGATATAGCAAGTCTCGTTCTGTAAATATAAAATATTTATGAACTATATTCACCTTGACCGCATTAACCAAAAATTATATATTGTTAAATA
>CAZUFI010000174.1:0-3535 GCA_964618745.1 uncultured Thermodesulfobacteriota bacterium
GCCATACTAATATTTATCGCTACGCCGTTTTTTCGGCACCCTGTCTTCCACCTACCCTCTTGCAGCGCGTTATACGCGTTACCCTGAGCTGCCTAGCCGCAGTAGGTCTTTTTGCAGGTTTTGGCGCAGTTGCATGTACCTAATCTCTGAGAAAGCAGTCCTGTGAAATTTACTTGCAAGCAGCCAGTTGTAATCGACCATGCTTGCCAATACAACTGAAATCTGCTAGCTTTTCTATATGAAGAATCTACTAGCGTTTGGCTCAACTCATATTGTCTTAAAGGCCGAGAGCATCTTGCAGGACCTGGACCTGGCCTTCAGGCTCAACCCCGCGCCGAGCGTTCTTACCTCATACTGCGATCTTGTAATTACAGTTGAAGGTGATATACTGGCTGAAGTAATAACTGCGTTGGATAACGCAGGGATAACGCCAAAGGGCGTCTATAGAAAGGAAAATAAAGGGTATGTTAAACTGTGATTTATGTGGTTAAGCCCTAGACATAGTGCGCGTCTGGCACTGGATCGTAACTAGGACAGAATTACTGTAAGGAATAGTAAAATGTACGTTTCTCAGGAGTGTTCAAAAAAAGAAAGAAGACGCAAGGTTAAAGAGAGTAAAGCAGGGTTGCTCCGGTTCGAGCAGTTTGAGCCAGAAGACCTGCTGATATAATTTACCTGCCAATTCAATCAGATTTCTTTGAAAAAATTAATTATGAAAAATAAAATTCGTAGATTTAGGGCTGTCATGGCCCTGGTAGTCTTTATGACTGCTATTTTAGTGGTAGAGGGACACGCTGCAGAAAGACGTGAGGCGTATATCGAGTATAAGTTCGTTGTTGGCGAGTTGCCGTCTTCAGCCGAGAATATCCGTATCTGGGTTCCGCTGCCTGCGACCTTGCCGATCCAAGAGGTAGACGGGCTCGTGATAAAATCCCCTGTACCCTATAAAATAGGGACAGAGCCTATCTGGGACAACAGTATCTTATACTTTGAGCTTGACGGCGATAGTGCCAGAAAGACACCGATAGAGTTTTCAATGGCCTTTACCGTCAAGAGGCAAGAGCTTAAAGCCCTTAGTAAGAAGCCAGTACAGCTAGCTACTTTTAAAGATGGGAAAGATGGGCAGGGCAAGTACCTGCGTCCAAGTCGCATGGGGCCTCACAGTGATATAGTAAAGAGGCTTGCTAAAAGGGCTGCTTCAGGGGAGAGTCGTGTAGAGGATAAAGCCCGTCATATATATGACTTTGTCCTTAAGAATATGGATTATAATAAGCAGAAGCCCGGCTGGGGTAAGGGAGATGTCAGTAGGGTCTGCCTTGCCATAGCAGGTGGAGAGAACGGGACAGGCAACTGTACGGACTTTCATTCCTTCTTTGCGGCACTGCTTCAGACTCAGAATGTGCCCGTGCTCTTTGAGATGGGGTACCCGCTCCATGTGGGCGGAGGTTCATCGGTTGGCGGATATCATTGCTGGGCGAGCTTTTACACAGAAGACTATGGTTGGGTCCCGGTAGATATCTCAGAGGCCGATAAGGCCCCGAAGCTTGTGGATTATTACTTCGGATCTATCGATGAGAACAGACTTACATTCTCCAGAGGGCGTGACATCGTCCTTGTTCCAGAGCAGGCTGGAGAGCCGCTTAATTACCTTGGGCCGGATCCGTATATAGAGGTCGATGGTAAGGCCTTTGAAGACTTCACCAGAACGATTACCTACAGGGATGTAATGTAGTAAGGGGCACGTAGGGTAGGGGTATGGGGGTATGAATGAAGATGCGCTTGCCGTTATGGTACGAGTCCCTATAGAAGGGGCTGTTAAGACAAGGCTCTTACCTGAGCTTACGGCTAAGCAGGCGTGTCAGCTATACGAGGCCTTTCTCAAAGACCTCTTCTCTCGTCTGTCGGAGCTTACCTCAACCGATATTTTTATCTTTTATGCTATCGCATCCGGGCACAAGGCCGTGTTTAATGGCACGGAAGTACCTGTGGATAAAGTCCATATATTATCTGATATAGTTCCTGAGTCTTTTACGCTAACCCCTCAAAAAGACGGCGATATTGGTATTAGGATGCACGGAGCTTTTAAATACCTTTTTGACCAAGGATATAAGCGTGTGGCATTGATTGGCAGTGATAGCCCGGATCTGCCTCTGGCGACTCTGGAGCGTACCTACGCGACCCTTAAAGGCCCTTGCGGCGAAGAGCCGAGGCGTCTGGTATTAGGGCCTGCTATGGATGGTGGCTACTATCTTATAGCTATGAATAGGTCATTGCTGCCTTGCTCAGCCCCGTTATTTACAGGTATTAACTGGAGTACTCCTGCTGTCCTGCAAGAGACCCTTGCCGTAGCACGCGCCGGTGGTATGGACTTAGCAATGCTACCGCAGTGGTATGATATAGATACCTACGATGATCTCGTTCATATTAAAGGCAGCAGTGAGCTGCCTGCCACTATGCTTGTGTTGCAGGGCTTTGCCGACTGCACTGCTTAAAGCACTTATAGTACCGGTAGTGGGCCATGAGTTATCATAAATATCCAGTAGTAGTTTTTTCCGCTTTTTTGGTCTTCTTATAGTCTTGAAATCCTCTCTCTTATCTTGTGATTTTCTTGTAAAAATGTTACTTTGATTTATCTTGCAATACTACCGTTAACTTGGTTAATATATCCGTTAATCTTAAGTCCTAGGGAAGGAGTCTTTGTAATGGCAGAGATACGAGAGCAGGGTCGGAATATGGTGCGTACAGCCGGGGGGAAAGATCGCCGTAAGAGGCTACCATCTTATCTTAAAAAGCCTCTTGGCAGGCCGGCAGAGCTTCATGCAATGAAGAAGACCCTCAGAGACAGGGGGCTGAATACCGTCTGTGAATCTGCGCGATGCCCTAATATAGGTGAATGTTTTACAAAGCCAACGGCTACTTTTATGATACTTGGTGATGTATGTACAAGGCTCTGCGGTTTTTGTGCCGTAACAAAAGATAGTAGCGTAGTGGAGGTCAGTCGAGATGAGCCCCGCAATATCGCAGTAACGGCCCGTGAGATGGCTCTCAGGCATATTGTTATAACCTCGGTTACTAGAGATGACCTTAATGACGGCGGTGCTACCCAGTTTGCGGCAACCGTCAGGGCCTTGCGCTTAGAGATGGCGGATATCAAGATAGAATTGCTTATCCCGGATCTTCAGGGAGACAGGCAGGCACTTAAGGTTATACTCGATGCGGCCCCGGATATTCTTAATCATAACCTGGAGACCGTCCCGGCACTGTACAGTAAGGTCCGACCGCAGGCAGATTATATGCGTTCGCTAGATCTATTGGTAACGGCAAAAGAAAGAGGTCTCTTTACAAAATCAGGTATTATGGTCGGCCTTGGCGAAACTAAAGACGAGGTCAGGCAGCTCTTGCGAGATCTCGCCTGTGTTGGCTGTGATGCCGTAACGATTGGTCAGTACCTGCAACCAAAGAGCTCTAATCTGGATGTAGTTGAATATGTAAAGCCCGTTGTCTTTAAGGAATACGAAGACTATGGAAGATCTAT
>CAZUFI010000175.1:0-3534 GCA_964618745.1 uncultured Thermodesulfobacteriota bacterium
TAGACGATCTTACAGTTTATCTCTCTTGTCGAATAATTTATAAATGACATTTTTTACGTAGGACCTGGAAAAAGTCCTTTACCTACCTTATCTATTTAAAAAGATTTTCTATATCCTCATCAGATATCTCATCAAGCAGGGTCTCGCCACCACCAACTGATTGCTCCATACGCTCAACGACCTGCCTGATGCTGCCCTGAAGCTCAGCACCGGCCTTCTTTACCCTTAGCCTTACAAGCCCCAGAGAACTCCTGCTATCAAAAATAATAACGAGAATCACCCGCTGGTCAATTATAGAGATATGAAGGTTTTCCTTCTCACCCTCGTGAAATAAAATGGAAAACTCCTTCTCACCGATAAGCTTTGCCAATCCGCCGGTCGCCGCGATATTACCTGCCGTCAGAGAGGCCAGAGACGTAGAATCTACATTACGGGTATCTCCGCTGCTTGCCAGCAATTGACCATCTTTGTCAACTAGGTAAACACTTATGGCATTAGAGTCCACAAGCAACTTCTCTATTATCTTTATTATAAGACGGGACTCGTCTTCGTGCATTACAAGGGAGGAATAGGGCATTTAACCATCCTTAGTATGATTAAAAGATTACCAAAACAATCTGAATCGGCAAACGGGCCGTACCATGCGGCACGGCCCGTGCCGTATTAGAAAAAACAAAACTTTACTAGATTACTTTAAAGGCCTTAAAAGATAGACTTACCATCAATATCCAAGAGCCTCTGCCAGTCTTTATCTATTCCTTCCTGAATCTTTGCGATAAGCTCCTTATGATCACCCTTAAAGAGATGCTTGAACCTGCCCTGCATCTTTAGCCAGTCCTCGATAGGACGCTTGGTCTTTGGCTTATAGTTAAGCTTCATCACGCCTTCTTCGACCTCATATAGCGGCCAGAAGCAGGTATCAACGGCGACCTTTGCGGACTCCATCGAGACCTCACTCTTGGTATACCAACCGAGCGGGCAAGGTGATATTACATTTAAAAATGTCGGACCCTTTACGGCAAAGGCCTTCTCTGCCTTCATCGCAAGGTCTTTCCAGTTATGCGGAGAGCTCTGCCCGACGTACTTAACGCCGTGCGCTACGACTATACGTGTCAGGTCTTTGCGGTACTCCTGCTTACCTGGAATCACAGAGCCAGCCGGTGAGGTCGTCGTCGCGGAACCCATCGGCGTAGCACTTGAACGCTGGATACCTGTATTCATATAAGCACCGTTATCGTAACAGACATATACAAAGTCATGACCACGCTCCAGAGCTCCAGAGAGTGCCTGAAAACCGATATCGTATGTACCGCCGTCCCCGCCTACGGCCATAAACTTAATCTCTTTATCGCCGTTAGGTAGTTTGCCTTTTCTCTTCAGCGCAACGTATGCCGCCTCCATGCCGCTTATCGTTGCTCCGGCGTTTTCAAAGGCCGAATGTATCCAGGGAGTCCTCCAGGCGGAGTAAGGATAGATCGTTGAGCCAACCTCCAGACAACCCGTCGAGGTTGTTACCGCAACAGGAGCACCCGCACTCTTGAGTATCGTCCTCATTATCGGAGGAATACCACAACCGGCACAAAGCCTGTGTCCTCCGCAAAAAAGTTCCTCTTTACTGGCAAGTTCCTTTAATGTAGCCATAAATCCCCTCTCTATTTAAACTTTTTTATATAGTTATATATCTATTTAACTGCTCTATCTTACCTGTCTCCAACACCTTATAAAGTTCCTCAATAACACCCTCGGCATCAACGACCTTGTAGTCCCTACCACCCAGACCAAAGATACGACCGAAGACCTTAGGAGCAACATCAAGATCAAAAAGTGCGCTTCTTACGTCACTGAAGAGCGGGCCGCCAAAATCATTCATTGAATCGGCTCTATCAAGGACACATACTACCTTTACATTCTTGAGTGCCTCGGCGATCTCTGCATGCGGCCAAGGTCTGTAGAGTCTTGGACGTAAAAGACCGACCTTCTTACCTTCGGCGCGTAACTTATCGATAGCAACCTTGGTCGTCCCCGCTGCTGAACTCAATACAACTATAGCCACATCGGCGTCGTCTAGTTTATAACTCTCAAAAAGTCCATACTCACGACCGAAGGTCTCTGCAAACTCAGCCGAGATCTTGCTGACCGCGCCTTTGGCCCGTGTCATTGCATTGCTCTGGTCATGCTTGAACTCCATATAGAACTCAGGCAGGGCCATCGCACCCATTGTGACAGGGTTCTCAACATCCAAAAGAGTATCCTTTGGAACATACTCGCCTACAAAGTTCTTTACATCCTTATCCTCGATTAACTCAAGACACTCAATGGCGTGACTTGTGATAAAACCATCCTGACAGACCATGATCGGAAGCAATACATCTGATTCCTCTGCTATACGCACGGCCATAATCGTATTGTCATAGGCCTCCTGTACCGTCTCGGCGTAGAGCTGAATCCAACCAGAGTCGCGTGCCCCCATCGAGTCCGAGTGATCGCAATGGATATTGATCGGAGCTGACAGTGCCCTGTTAACTATAGGCATGACTATCGGAAGCCTCATGCCAGAGGCGATATAAAGGACCTCCCACATAAGGGCCAAGCCCTGCGCACTGGTTGCGGTCATGACCCTTGCACCGGCCGCTGCGGCACCGACACTCGCGCTCATCGCCGAATGCTCACTCTCAACTGTAATAAGTTCGCCTGTGACCATACCATCTGCATGGTAACTTGAAAACTCTTCAATAATAGTCGTCGATGGCGTTATAGGATATGCAGGGACGACATCAGGGTCTATCTGCATCATTGCGTATGCAACGGCAGAGTTTCCTGTAAACCCTACTTTTTTCTGCTTTAGAGGTGCTGACATTTTTATAGATCCTCCTCAACGGCCATTGAAATGGCCTTTATCTTATCGGGACACTCAGCGGCACATACGCCGCAGCCCTTGCAATGCTCCATATCAAAATCTGTCAGTTTGCCGTCCTTCGTAAGTATCGCGGAATCAGGACACATTACCCAACAGATAAGGCAATCAATACACTTCTCTCTATCAAGGATAGGACGCAGCTTTCTCCACCCTCCGGTGGAGTAATCATGGGCCGTACCACTTTTAATTGTGCCGCCGTGCGGCATAGTGTTGTCTTTTGTCATCGTCACTCTCCCTTTAACTCGGCGAAGCCTCTTTTCATCGCCTCTATATTACCGGCGATCACCTTCTCGTCATACTTTTTTGAATAACTCGCCTTGAAGTTTTCTATCAAGCCATCGAGTTCAACAAGGCCTGTGGCCTTGGCCAAAGCTCCGAGCATCGGAGTATTCGGCATCTGCCTCCCAATCGTATCCAGAGATATCTGAGATGCATCGAGGGTATAGACCTTTACTGAGTCCTCTACACCTAGCTCGCCACGCAGACGCTCTGCACTGTGATTAGTATTTACCATAAATACAGCATCCCCATCTGTGCCACTTGTCGTAGATGGCAACGCCTTATCTGCCTCAAGTACGGCGATCAGCGTTATATCAACGATAATTACCACATTAGGA
>CAZUFI010000176.1:0-3490 GCA_964618745.1 uncultured Thermodesulfobacteriota bacterium
ACGGTTTGACCCGTCTTGGACGGTTATGACCCGTCTTGGACGGCTGTGATCCGCCCGGGGCGGCTGTGATCCGTCTTGGACGGTTCTTAGACTAAGCCTTCTTGAATTGCTTACTAAGGGTAATGGTCTGGTACTGATAAGAAGATCCGATCTTCGGGCCATAGACATCTTTCGGGGTCTTGCTCATCCGCTCGAAAAAGAGCTTAAAGAGGGTCTGACCGTGGGCTATCATAAAGGGTACGTCGTGGGCGCGCACCTCAAGCACGGCCTGCGTCCCCTTTACCTCGCCCCGCTTTCCGTAGCCAAAGCCCGGGTCAAAGAAGCCAGCGTAATGCGTACGCAACTCCCCGGAGCCAGCCTCAAAAGGCAGCATCTCAGAGGCATATCCACCAGGTATCCTGATTTTTTCCTTAGAGGCCAGGATATAAAACTCTTCCGGCTCCAGGATCAAGGTCCCCCTGTCATTTCTATAGATCGGCTCCCAAAAATCTTTCATATTATAATGATCTTTATTGGATAGGTCCACGACCTGACTATTCTTCTTTGACTTATAGCCGATGATACCGCTCTTATCACCCTTAAGATCAACGCTCATAAATATCCCATTGGATATTATATTGCCATTGGCATTGGAGATCTTTGTGCTACCGTCATACAAAAGACCTGTCTCGGTATTTAACCGCTTTAGCTGCCTGTCGCTGACCAGACAATCACCACGACGCAGGCGCAGCTGCACAAGACTCTGCCCGGCCTTTACCCTGACGGTAAAAGACCTTGGCATAATCTCCAGAAAAAGCCCGCCTTCGTAACCCTCCCTTATCTCATCAAAGCGAGGATTCCTATCGGTTATGACGCGCGTAAAGATATCGAGCCTTCCGGTCGTGCTCTTTGGGTTGGCCTTTCCGCCAATACCCTTTGGTAGCTTCAAAGACTCCATCAAGGGGATAAGATAGACACTGTCTTTTTCCAGTATCTTACCGTCCTCGCCCATATTCATCTCATACATTACTAAGTCGGTTCCGTACATATCCTTTTGATGCAGCTTATCGAGAACACCGTCGGTCTCGGGCAGGAAGCTTGAGACCAGCCTATAAACCTTTGTACCAAGGCGCAGATCCATACTGGCCGGCTGGACCTGAGCCTTTGTAAATGGCTCGGTCGCTGTTATAACGCCCTCTGCTATCGCCTCGTGAAGTTCTGCGTCACTAAAGACACCGCTACTTTGTTTTTTCTTTGCCATCTTTAAAATTCAATAGGGGTTTTCAGATCCCCTCTCCATTTTTTTAGATACGCGTAAGCCAGCTCTCGTACTCCGAGGCCCGGCCCTTTACCGCATCAAAGTAGGTCTTCTGTATCATCTCTGTAATAAGACCACGCTTGCCTTCCCCGATCTTCCTATCGTCTATCTCGCGGACCGGGGTTACCTCGGCCGCCGTTCCAGTCAGAAAGACCTCATCGGCTGTATAAAGTTCATCACGGGTAAAGCGTTCTTCAACAAGATCGATTGAGAGATCTGCTGCTATCTTCATAACAGAGTCTCTGGTAATTCCCTTTAGTATAGAGGTTAGCGAGGTCGTCTTGATCCGCCCGTTCTTTACCATAAATATATTTTCACCACTGGCCTCCGAGACGTAGCCATCGGTATCAAGCATTATCGCCTCGTCATAGCCAGCCGTTACGACCTCTCGCTTAGCAAGAATAGAATTAAAATAACCACCCGTTGTCTTTGCCTTGGTCATAGCAGAGTTTACGTGATGCCTCGCAAAAGAACTGACCTTGGCTCGTATGCCGCTATTAAGTCCTTCTTCCCCGAGATAAGCACCCCACTCCCAGGCTGCAAGTGCTATACGCACCGGATTATCTTTAGGATATATCCCCATCGCCCCGTCACCCAGAAACACAAGCGACCTGATATAACATTCTTCCAGATTATTGGCCTTTATTATACCCTTGGTCGCCTCGTCTATCTCGGCCTGCGTGTACGGGATATCTATCTGAAGTATCTTGGCCGATTCAAAGAACCTCTTTGTATGATCGCCAAGCCGGAAGATCGCACTACCGCCGCCTTCTGTGGCGTAGCACCTGATACCCTCAAATGCACCAAGCCCATAATGAAGCGTATGTGTGAGCACATGAACCTTTGCCTCGTCCCATCCGACAAGTTCTCCGTCCATCCATATCTTTTCCGCTTTCTTCACTAACTCCGCTCCTTCCGTCTGAGACGGACTCTTGATTATCTTTTATATAGATTTTCAGCTTTTTCTTTGGCATCCAGCAGGCTCTGAGACTTACCACCAATGCCCTGAGTTTTCTTACCGATCAGAGCCCACCCTGCTTTATTTTTATCAAGATAAAATCTCGTGGTCTTCTCGCCTCTCATAACCGTAGCGACAAAACCCGTACCGTGCCTGAATATACTAAGGCTATCTTCTTCTTTACTTTTTAAAAAATCTTTTTTTATAAGAAACTCTAAGACCTCTTTTTCAGTCCTTCTGGCCTCTTCCAGAGATCCTCTCGCCAGCTCCTCTACGACTATGATCGGAGTCCTGCCGATCTCTATATAGTTTATTATCCTCAGCACATCGTCGTCAAGCCCAACGACGCAGCCCTTTGATTCGCGCGGTCTTTTAAGCCTTGGTGGGTCATCGGTACCATGCAGCCAGATGCCAGAGCCTGTTTTTTTAACCTTCTTATCAATCGGATTCGGGTAATCCATCACAACCGCCAGCACCCCGTAACGCCCGGGCAGTTCCTTACCATCAATCGACTCTACAAAAAAATACGTACCTTCCGGCGTCTTTAGATCACCACGTCTTTGTTTATCGCCCTTGGCCTTCCCGGAGATCACATGATATGCATCACGAGTTTCTAGCTGATCGCCTATCACATAAAGCACCGTATCTGACTTTATCACAAGAAGTGCCTGCTGCCCCTTGGCAAGCTTTATAATATTATGGGCAAGATATTCTTTCTTTATATCCTTAGTCGCCTCGGCATTAACAGATGAAAAAACCAAGGCAAATAAAAGTACACCGCCAAGGGCAGCCATTCTTAAGACCAGTGGTCTAAGTGCCAACCTTCTCCACCGCCCTCTGCTCAATAGGTACGCCTGCCTTGGTCATAACGCAGTTACCCTCAAAGACAACGCCCTCGTCCATTAAGAGGTTCGGCGTCTTTATGTCGCCTATAACCCTGCAAGGACTCTTCAACTCAACCCTTGTTCCGGCCGATATTAACCCCCTGATCTCGCCGGAGACGATTACGGTACTGACCCTGACCTCACCCTCGATCAAAGCACCCTCGCCAACAAGCAGTATTCCGCCGGACTCTATCTCGCCCTTGTAATGACCCTCTATCCTGACCGAGCCGTCAAAGACCAGCTTACCCTCCATCCTCATGCCCTTCCCTACAAAACCAGCTACCTCTGAGCCTCTCTTCATATCGTCAATCCTCCATGATAAAACTTACCACCTACGCTCACTGCGTGAGA
>CAZUFI010000177.1:0-3467 GCA_964618745.1 uncultured Thermodesulfobacteriota bacterium
AAGACCAAGGCCGAGGCTATAAACGACCGGGGCGCAGAGCCTCCTAAGGAAGGCTGCTTTACAGGCGCGTACTGCATTAATCCGCTGACAGGCAAAGAGATTCCCGTCTTTGTGGCTAATTTTGTATTAATGGGTTATGGCACAGGGGCTGTAATGGCGGTTCCGGCCCATGACCAGCGCGACTTTGAGTTTGCGAAGAAATACGACCTGCCAGTTCAGGTCGTCATAAGGCCGCAGCAGGTCGTTGCCAAGAGCGATAACGCAGATGATGCAAAAGACGGCTCAGAGCTGCTTACAGAGGCATTTACAGGGGCGGGCATTATTGTCAACTCAGATGAGTTTGATGGTTTACATAGTGATGACGCAAAGGGAAAGATCGTAGAAAAACTAGAGGCAGAGGGGATTGGGAAGAAAAGTATAACCTACAGGCTGCGGGACTGGGGCATATCAAGGCAGCGTTACTGGGGCTGCCCTATACCTGTAATATATTGCGATAGCTGCGGCACAGTGCCTGTGCCAGATGAGCAGCTGCCGGTTGTCCTTCCCGAGGATATCAGCCTTGGTGGCAAGGGCGGTTCACCGCTGGAAGCAGGTAGTTTCGCTAAAGTTGATTGCCCCGGCTGCGGCAAGGCGGCAAGGCGTGAGGCCGATACCATGGATACCTTTGTTGATTCGTCCTGGTATTTTCTGCGCTACGCATCGCCGAAGTTAGAGACCGCACCCTTTGATAAGGCCATGGCCACGCAGGTGCTGCCGGTTGACCGCTACATTGGCGGTATCGAGCATGCTGTCATGCATCTTTTGTACGCAAGGTTCTTTACAAAGGCGTTGCGTGACCTGGGGTTGGTTGATTGCGACGAGCCATTTGAGAATCTTTTGACTCAGGGCATGGTATGTAAAGAGATTACACGGTGCTCGGAGCACGGATACCTCTCGCCGGAAGAAAATAATGACGGTAATTGCTCACGCTGCGGTAAGGCTATAGAGATCGGTGCCGTTGAGAAGATGAGCAAGAGTAAGAAGAATACGGTAGATCCTGCGAGAATAATAGAGCGTTACGGTGCGGATACGACCCGTCTCTTTACTCTATTTGCCGCTCCGCCCGAGCGTGATCTGGACTGGAGCGAAGACGGTGTGGAAGGGGCGTACAGATTTATAGGCAGGGTCTGGCGGCTTGTGATCGAGTATGCTCCGCTTATTGATGGCGTTGCTGCGTACAGCACAGCTGGCGATATCCCTCTTAAGGGGCATCTAAAAGACGCGCACCGCCTGTTGCACCAGACCATTAAGAAGGTAACCGATGATATCGAGAAGCGGTTTCACTTTAATACCGCGATAAGTGCTGTGATGGAGCTTGTAAATAGTCTCTATCTTTGGAAAGGAAAGATAGGTGATGGTGATAAGGCGGATAACATTGAGTTGTCTGTCCTGCGTGAGTCTTTGGAAGGGGTAGTGCAGCTTGTCTCTCCTTTTGCGCCGCATATGGCCGAAGAGCTGTGGCAAAGGCTTGGTCATGAGAAGGCCCTCTATGCCTCGCCGTGGCCGCAATATTGTGAGCAGGCACTGATTACCGAGAATATGACGATTATTGTGCAGGTTAATGGGAAGATGCGCTCCAAGATAGATCTTTCTGTTGACTCCGGCAAGGATCTAGTGGAAGATAAGGCGAAGAATGATCCAAAGGTCGTGCCCTGGCTCGAAGGTAAGGTCGTTAGAAAAATGATCTATGTCCCGGGTAAAATCTTTAATATCGTAGTGGGGTAGGTGCTTGTTATGCTTATTGTAGAAAAATTGCGTAGTACAAGGGTTGTATTGGCGACCTTGATCTTGACTTTATTTGTAGCCGGTGGTTGTGGCTACCATGTTGTAGGCAAGGGTGGTAATGCGTTTTTTGCAGATATAGATTCTATGGCAATACCCGTCTTTACCAACGAGACCAGAAGGGCGAATGCGGAATCAACGATAACAAATGCTATTGTCGACCAGTTTGTAAATGCTGTTGACATTAAAAGTGTTGCCTCCGCAGCGGTTATTCTAGAGGGTGTTGTTGTAGGTTATTCTTTATCTCCGGTATCTTACACGGGTAGAGACGTCGCGAATGAATATAGGCTCTCGGTTGTATTGTCACTGCGTCTTGTGCGTAAAGGCACAGACGGCCAGAAAGACGAGGTCTTATGGGAAGATGCGAGACTTAGCGACTATGAGGACTTTGTCGTCGCAAGCTCGGATGTCGCGGCTACGCGTGATGCCGAAGAAGTGGTCTTTGAGAAGTTGGTTAAGGATATAGCCAGGCTCGTTAGAGAAAATATGATGGAAGGTTTTTAATCTTGGCGCAGCAATTGGTCATTGTTATAAATGGTAGCCTCTGTGTGGGTCTGAGCTTATATGGATAAAAAAGCACCTCCTGTCTATTATTTTTATGGCGATGAAGATCTCTTGATAGAAGAGGCGGTCTCGGCCATAAAGCAGAAGTACCTTTCTCCGGGCTTTGAGTCGATGAACCTGCAGGTCTATGAAGGTAGTTCTTTAAATGCCGTAGAGGCCATCGGCGTTGCCAGCACTATGCCGGCCTTCTCAGAGATGCGGATTGTAATTATCGCAGGGGCCGAATCAATGAAGGCCGCCGAGCAGAAGGCCATGCTTGCCTATGTAAAAGACCCTTCGCCCTCAACTGCACTGATTTTCTTCGCAAGGACCTATAAAGTAAATAAGACGGCGGCTTTGTTTAAGTATATAAACTCAAAGCGGTGGACGAAGCTCTTCAGGGAACTCTCCGAGGTCGAAGCCCAGCGGTGGGCCGAGAACTACGCGGCCAAAGAAGGTAAAAAGCTATCCGGGGGCGGGGCCAGAAGATTAATCGACATAACCGGCACACGCCTGCGGGATCTGCGTGGCGAGCTTGATAAACTTATCTCTTATGTTGGCGCGGCCGATCTGATAGAAGAGCAGGACGTTCAGCACTCGGCACTTTCTATAAAAGATGATACGGCCTTTGATCTTGCAGATGCAATGGCGGGTAAACGGTTAGGTGCGGCTCTGGCTCTTTTAAAGATACTATCAAGTGAAGAACCTCTGATGGTAATCGGGGCTTTGGGTTGGCATTTTCGCCAACTCCTGCGTGTCAAATCGCTTACAGGCCAGGGGTTGGATCCATACAAACTCTCAGGACGCCTGCGAGTATCCGGTGCAAAGCTGAACCGTTATCTGGCTGGTTGCCGTAATTTTTCAGAGATAGAATTGCTGGGGGTTATCAGAGGGCTCGGTGCTGCCGATACCGCGATAAAGACCGGGCAGCTCCCGGGCGAGATGGCTCTCTTGCGCTTGGTGATGAATACCTGTAGGGCGGCATAAGACGTGAAAAAGGCCGGAGCGTATAAGGCAGCCGGCCTGTTTTAGTATGTTTTCAGTTTGTTTTTATTGCTTGCTTCTATCGTGCGTGATCTTTTTATCTTTGCTATGCCACGAGT
>CAZUFI010000178.1:0-3457 GCA_964618745.1 uncultured Thermodesulfobacteriota bacterium
TCTGATTTAAAGCCTTTTATTACGCTTTTATAGGCGGTGAAGGGTAGGTGGAGGACCTTGCCGACAAATGTTCCTTTGTCCTCGGTATGGTATCTGACGGTATCTAGCGTGGCTGCGTGGCAGCCGTAGGAGATAAAGATTGCTACTGCCAGCAAGAGTAAAAAGTTTTTCTTCATCGATAGTAAACCTCCAATCTTTGATAACATTTACTAAAGAAATCCATCTTTGCTCTGTTATTATCTTTAGTGAATCTCCCAGATTATATACCGTTGAATTTTATTTTTCAAGATAACATCCAAGCGTCTCTGCCGTACCCTCAAAGGTCGAGAGGACGTTATCCGCACGTCCGTCCTTTACTGCACTCTTGTAGGCCACAGGATCTTTATAATAGGCATCTACGGCGGCCCTGACCGTCCGTGTTACCTCGGCGACATAGGTCTTTGTACGTTGGCGGCCTTCTAGCTTTACCGCACTTACGCCGGCCTCTATAAGCTCCGGCAGTACTGCCAACGCATTTAAGGACTCCGGCTCTTCAAAGGCATAAGATAAAGAACCGTCTGGCAGGACGTAACGCCCTTTGCAGCAGGTCGGATAGGCCGAGGATTCGTCCTTTGAGAGGCGGTTTAAGAGTACGTCATTGAGTGTTATCGATAAAGAGCCGTCGTTGCTATTGTTAAAGCGAACAAAGCGCGATGGCGAGCACGCGCCCTCGGTATTGGTCGAGGCTCCTGTAAGAAAGCTTGAGAGATAACATCTGCCTTCTATATTTATACATAAACCTCCTAACATAAAGACCTCTAGCTCTACGGTCGTTTTAGCGGCGATTGCGGCAATCTCGGCGATGGTAAGGACGCGTGGCAGGACGACGCGCTTTACGTTAAAGGCCTTCTGGTAGAAGTTTATGCTCTCGTAATTCGATGCACTTGCCTGAACGCTAAGGTGTATATTTATATCCGGGTATTTTCTGCGTGCGTAGCTGAGGACGCCGAGGTCTGCAAGGATTATAGCGTCCGCGCCAAGGGCTACGGCCCGGTCTACCGAGCTTTGCCAGACTATAAAGTTGTCACGTTGGGGAAAGGTATTGATGGCGATGTAGAACTGCTTGCCTTTTTGGCGGATGAGCTCTACGCCTTCCTGGAGTTCTTCGGGGGTGAAGTTAAGGCCCTCGAAGTTTCGTGCGTTGGTCGCATCGCTAAAGCCCAGATAGACGACATCGGCGCCGTTGTTGACGGCGGCCTTTAAAGACGCGAAGTTTCCCGCAGGGGCAATAATTTCAACCCGCTTGCTGCGAGCGGCTGATTCTTTAGTCAAATCAGTTTCCTTTTGTGCAATATATTTTAATGAAGATAAAAAGGCCCGCCCCTTGGGGGCGGGCCTTGGTTGTTTATTTATGATCTTTAAGCCTTAAAAAGGTATATCGTCGAGCTCTGGCGGATCATTTTCGCCGGCCCTAGGTGCATTGCCTGCGTTTGCCGGGGCAGACTGGTTTTGATTTTGGTTTTGGTTCTGGCCCGGACTCCCTAGCATCTGCATCTGATTGGCGACGATCTCGGTTGTGTATTTTTTATTACCGTCGCGGTCTTCCCACTGGCGCGTCTGGATGCGGCCTTCTATATAGATCTGCTTGCCTTTGTTCAGGTATTGACCGCAAATCTCGGCTAGTTTAGAAAATACTACGATCTTGTGCCACTCGGTCTTTTCTTGCTTGTTGCCGTCTTTGTCTTTCCAGTTCTCGCTTGTAGCAAGCGTGAAGTTCGCTACTGCCGCGCCACTTGGCGTGTAGCGGATCTCCGGGTCAGCTCCGAGCCTGCCTACTAGAATTACCTTATTTACTCCTGCCACTTGTGCCCCCTCCGGGTAGATGCCCTGTAATAATAATTTTATTTTTTCATACGTATTAAGGTATTAATTTATCATCTGGAAGGGCGAAGTTCAAGGCTTTTTAAGAGGGGGCGGGCTGTGGCGGGTTACCTTTATATATCAGTTTGACTTAACAGGCCTAAAAAAGTAAACTCTTACAATGTCTTTCAGGAATATTCTGGTATGGTCTCTGTGCCTGCCTATTACATTAATTCTGTTTCCTTTTGCCGTTGGCTCTTATATTATAGACAAGAGCGGGAACGGGGTGCATAGTGTCGCCTCGCTCTGGCTGAGAATTTGCCTTATATTAGCTGGTGTTAAGGTCGAGGTGCGAGGCCTTGAGAACATCCCTACAGGTGGCGGGCCTTTTATCCTCGCCTCTAACCATAAAGGGGCCTTTGATATCCCGGCATTACAGGCCAACATTCCGATACAATTCAGGTGGATAGCCAAGAGCGGGCTCTTTACCATTCCCTTTACGGGCTGGGCCATGCGGATGGCAGGCTATATCTCGGTCGATACGCACTCGGGCAGGGCATTCCTTACAAGTATTAGAGCTGCGGTACGAAAGATTCAGGGCGGGACCTCTGTATTGATCTTTCCCGAAGGCGAGCGGTATACAGACCCCGGGCTGTTGCCATTTAAAAAAGGCGTTTTCTTGCTGGCCGTAAAGAGTAAGGCCCCGATAATACCGATTGCTATAATTGGTACGGAGAAGATACTTCCGCGAGGGCAATCAAGGATAAGGCCGGGGCTTGTAAAGATTGCCTTCTGTCCGCCGATAGAGAGCGTCGGGCGCAACGCTCAGACCCTCGATGATATGACGCGCGAGGCAATAGAGCGAGAGATGGAGAGGTTTTAGAAAAGAGATAAATCTTTAAAAAAGGAAGGTAGAGTTTGAGTGTTGAAAAGCCGTTTAAGGTAATCCCTCTGGGTGGGCTCGGCGAGATAGGTCTGAATATGATGGCGATGGAGTATGACGATGCCATTATAGTCGTTGACTGCGGGCTGATGTTCCCTGAGGATTATATGCTGGGAATCGATATCGTCATACCTGATGTTACCTACCTCATAGAAAATAAAGACAAGGTCAAGGCCTTTATCCTGACGCATGGTCATGAAGATCATATCGGTGCGCTGCCTTTTATACTGCGTGAGGTCAATGCCCCTTTATATGGTACGGCCCTGACTATTGGTTTTATTAAGAATAAGCTGGAAGAGTTTGATCTGCTGGAGCAGACGGTCTTTAATGTCGTAAAGCCACGAGACGTTTCGAGTATCGGGCCTTTTAAGGTCGAATATATAAGGGTTAGCCACTCTATCGTCGATGCCGTCTCGCTGGCGATTACGGCGGGGGATATGACGGTTATCCATACCGGCGACTTTAAGCTCGATCAGAGCCCGGTCGATGGCGAGGTGACGGATTACGCGCGTTTTACCCATTACGGAGAGCAGGGAGTAACGCTGCTTCTCTCAGACTCTACAAATGTAGAGAAGGGCGGGGTGACTTTATCTGAGAGCCTTGTCGGTGGTTATCTGGAAGAGATCTTCAGGGACTGCGAGGGCAGGATTATAGTAGCTGCATTTTCTTCAAATA
>CAZUFI010000179.1:0-3424 GCA_964618745.1 uncultured Thermodesulfobacteriota bacterium
TCTAACTACGCACAGCACCTAACATTCACGCAGTGGTTTGCCCCACCGCAGGTGGGTGCTCGCCGCACTGGCAAATTCATCAATATAATTTCTAACTACGCACAGCACCTAACATTCACGCAGTGGTTTGCCCCACCGCAGGTGGTTAGTCTACTTTAAGGACCGCCAAGAAGGCATCCTGGGGCAGCTCGACACGACCGACCTGCTTCATGCGTTTCTTTCCTTCTTTCTGTTTTTCCAAGAGCTTCCGTTTTCTTGTAATATCTCCGCCATAGCACTTTGCCGTAACGTTTTTACGCAGTGCTCTGACCGTCTCTCTGGAGAGGATCTTCGTACCGATAGCTGCCTGAATAATAACCTCAAACATCTGCCTGGGGATTATCTCCTTCATCTTCGCTGCTATCTCGCGCCCTTTGTAGACGGCCTTGTCTTTAGGTACGATAATCGATAGCGCATCTACTGCCTCGCCATTTATAAGGATATCGAGCTTAACGAGCTTTCCTTCTTTATAATCATGAAACTCGTAATCCAGCGAGGCATAGCCCTTGGTCAGGGTCTTGAGCCTATCGAAGAAATCCATTACAACTTCATTTAAGGGCATCTCATAGGTAACGACGACCCTCTCTGTCGTAATATAATCTATCCCCTTCTGCGTGCCTCGCTTTGCCTCGCAGAGCGTCATAACAGCACCGAGATACTCCGAGGGTGCATGGATAGTCGCAGTTATATACGGCTCTTCTATCTTTGCTATGCTCTGCACAGGCGGCAGGGTCGATGGGTTCTCGACGTCAACGACATCGCCGTTTTGCTTTGTTACTTTATATATAACCGTCGGTGCCGTCGTTATGAGGTTCAGCCCGTATTCACGTTCCAGTCTTTCCTGAATAATCTCCATGTGGAAGAGCCCGAGAAAGCCGCACCTAAAGCCAAAGCCGAGTGCCAGCGAGGTCTCCGGCTCATAGGTAAAGGCCGAGTCATTGAGCCTGAGCTTTACCATCGCCTCTTTAAGGTTCTCGTACTGCACCGAATCTATCGGATAAAGGCCGCTGAAGACCATCGGTTGGACCTGCTTATAACCCTCTAGCGGAGCGTCGGTCGGGTTCTCCGCACCTGTTATGGTATCTCCGACATTGGTCTCGCGTACTTCTTTAATAGATGCCGCTACAAAACCGACCTCGCCGATACTGAGCGAATCGACATAGACCGGGTGTGGCAGAAACACACCTAAGACATCGACCTCATACTCCTTACCGGTCGCCATAAACCTTATCTTCATCCCCTTCTTGATCGTCCCCTCAAAGACACGTACCTGCACGACGACCCCTCGGTAGGCATCATACCAACTATCAAATATCAGGGCCTTTAGCTGGCCGTCCGGGTCGCCGGTCGGCGGCGGGACGAACTTAACAATCGCCTCCAGGGTCTCTTTAATACCAATCCCCTGCTTGGCACTGGCAAGCACAGCTTCAGAGGTATCGAGGCCGAGAACATCCTCTATCTCTTCCTTTATTCGCTCGGGCTCTGCCGAGGGCAGGTCTACTTTATTTAAGACAGGAAAAATCTCAAGCCCGAGGTCAAGAGCGGTATAAAGATGCGCTAGCGTCTGCGCCTCTACGCCCTGCGATGCATCGACGATAAGCAACGCGCCCTCACATGCCGACAAAGACCGGCTGACCTCATAGCTAAAGTCCACATGCCCGGGCGTATCTATTAGGTTAAGCATATAGGTCTCGCCGTCATCTGCTGTATAGTTAAGCCTCGCGGTCTGCGCCTTGATCGTAACGCCGCGCTCCTGCTCCAGTTCCATCTTATCCATGAACTGGTCCTTCTTCTCACGGTCGCCGAGTGCCCCGGTATACTCCAGCAATCTATCGGAGAGCGTGGATTTTCCATGGTCTATATGGGCAACTATCGAGAAGTTCCTGATCTTCGAGCTGTCTATCTTCTTTGCCATCTATAAAAACCTATATAATTAAATGATTTCGTCGATAAAAAACGTATATATCCATAAAAAATACAATAGATTATTTTAATGAATAAGCCGAGTTTTGTCAAAGGAAATGCCTTTGGAAGAAGCCTGAAATCGCTCTCATACAGGAGGTTTTATGCAATTGAGTGGTAAAGAGGTGAAAAAAAGGAAATAACTCACGAAAAGATCTAAGGCAATTCTGCCTGAATGGCAGGCCTTTTATTCGGCACCGTGCTTGAGAAGGAGCGTTTTCATCTCCTCTTTTAGCTCTGCGGCAACGGTATGGTTGTATTTAGCAACGGTCTCAAGCGGCGTCTCGCCGTCATTACTTACGAGATTAACCGAAGCACCTTTTTCAAGTAAGAGGCCTGTTATATCCACGTCATGCTTATAGGCGGCCTTATGCAGCGGGGTCTGACCCCACTTATCCTTTTCATTCATCTTCGCCTGATTCTCAAGCAAGAGCTCTGCGCCCACGGTACAGCCAAAATATGCTGCGACATGCAAAGGAGTCTGACCTTCGTCGGTAACGGCATTGAGATCCGCACCCTTCTTTATCAACTCGGCAATAATAGGTCGACCTCTATCGTAATCTTTCTGAAAAGGACGGCAGGTACGGCAGAAAAGGTGCAGGATCGTATTGTCGTGCGCAAGCTTGACATCGCAGGGAGAGATTATTCCCAACAAACGTATTACCTCATCAACATCTTTATCTTGAACAGCCTTTACCAGCCTGTTGTTTTCATAGATTCCCAATCACAAAACTCCGTTCTAAACTAATACTACGCTACGTCTATATATACGATATAACACAGAAAAAGGCAACTGTAAATATCTGACACATAAGATAATACATACAAGACAACTTTATCCTACTATGCATATAACCAATGCTCGGAGTTAACACAAAAGTAGTTTAAAAAATAAAAGCCTACATAAAAGTATGAAAAAAACTAGGACAAACACCTAGTTTAAACCACAAGGGATGGTACGGCAATTATAGACAAGCATGCTGCTTTTGCGAGACTAAAGGCGTCAAACAAACCGCCTTGCCGTTATCAGACCTTAGATAACATCTTTTACGGGTAGGTGCTCGCTCTTTAGCTCAGGTACGGGCGTAAGAGGCGTAGTATCGGTATCGGTTTTTTCGACCTCTACCTCTGAGGTAATCTCAGTCTCAACTGCGCCCTCTACCTCTGCCGGAGCCAACTCAACTGGTGCAGGAGGCATTGTAAACTCAGGCTCAGACTTGAGTTCAGCGGCAGCATCCGCTATGGCAGCATCTAATGACGCAGCCTCCGCTATAGCAGCATCTATTGCAGCATCTGAATCAGAGACAGCAGGGACGGTCTCGATTTTAGCAGTCGGCTCAGCAGCAACCAAAGCTGGCTCTACTGACTCTACCGAAGCCTCAGGTTCAGGATTAGCCACGGGTGCAACCTCTTCAACAGCTGG
>CAZUFI010000180.1:0-3408 GCA_964618745.1 uncultured Thermodesulfobacteriota bacterium
GCATGACCACAGTTAAACGGATAGCCCGGAACGTAGCCTTTATGACGATTGCTCAGCTTACGAGTTATGGTCTGGGGTTTTTTTTACATTATCTATACGGCGAGATATCTCGGTGCCGAGGGTTTTGGTGTACTATCCTTCGCCCTTGCCCTAACGGCCATCTTTGCAGTCCTGACAGATATCGGCCTTCACCCCCTTACTATACGCGAGGTCGCGCGCAACAGGACACTGGCAGCTAAATATCTGGCAAATCTCACCACTATAAAGATTATCCTATCCACCTTGACCTTTGTACTTATCGCAGTTGTTATAAACATAATGGATTACCCCGCAAAGACCGTCGGCGTCGTCTATATAATAACTCTATCGGTCCTTGTCTCATCATTTACCACTATGATCTACTCTATCTTTCATGCGCATGAACGCATGGAGTTTCAATCTGCCGGCCAAATTATAAGCAGCACAATTATGTTCATAGGCGCGATGCTCGCCATTAATGCTGGCCTTGATCTTACCGTCTTTGCCACGCTCTATCTGGTAGCCGCTCTAACTAGTCTTATCTACAGCCTCTTGATTCTCGCCACCAACTTTAAAGAGGTCTGCCTGGATTGGTGCCGGCTCAAAATATTCAAGTTTGATATACCTTTTTGGCAGACCACCATGAAAAAGGCCCTGCCCTTTGGTTTAGGACTCTTCTTCGTAATGATCTTTTACTGGATAGACTCTATAATGCTATCCTACATGAAGGGAGACACGGTCGTCGGTTGGTATAATGCTGCCTACCGTATGATTATAGTTCTTCTCTTTATACCCCAGACCCTTATTAATGCGCTCTATCCAGTGATGTCAGTATTTCACAAAAACGAGCCAGAGTCCCTAAAAGGCTCACATGAAAAATCCTTTAAGTATCTAAGTATCCTTGGCGTACCTATAGCCGTTGGCACTACACTGCTGGCACCCAGACTTATACTACTGGTATTCGGCGCGCAATACGATAACTCAGTACTACCGCTACAGATCCTCGTCTGGTCCGCGCTCTTGGTCTATATGAGCATAACCTACGGTAATCTTTTTAATTGTCTGAATAAACAAGGCCTGGTAACGAAGATAACCGCTACTTGCATGGTCTTTAATATCATCTTCAACATTATTTTAATTCCTAAATACAGCCTGGTGGGTGCCAGCATAGCTACAGTCCTAACTGAATTTACATCACTTGCCCTCTGCATAGCATGGAGCACAAAGATAAATTACTCTATCTCAGTAAAAAAACTTACAGGGTTTCTAAGCAAAATTATAATTTCAGCCACAATAATGGGTATCTTTATAGTTATCTTCTACAACCTGCATATGCTTGTTCTAACGCCATTGGCCGTAGTAATTTATTTTACGATCCTTGTAATCAGCAAAGGGGTAGATAAAGATGACATTGCGCTCTTCAAAATGACACTGAGTACAAAATAACTATAAGCTATTGACGGAGTAAAAATGAGTTTTGCCATTTTAAAAAAACTATTTAGCGGATTAAAAAGTTCCTTGATCGGAACTAGAAACATGGCACACCTTTACGCTCAGATTCCGCTTAAACCACAATGGCTAGTCTTTGTAGTTACCGAGAAATGCAACTCCAGATGCACTCACTGCAACATATGGAAGACAGACAATCTCGTGCCCCCTCTAACCCCGGCCGAGATAGAGAAGACACTTCGAGACCCTCTCTTCTCCGAGACAAAGTACATACAGGTCTCCGGCGGTGAGCCTACGACCAGAGGAGACCTTGATGAGGTCATCTTAAGTATTCACCGAGCAGTACCTGGTGCGACAATACAGATCAGCACCAACGCACTTTTACCTGCAAGAGTCCTGAAGGTCGCACGCACGGCACTTGATGCCGGAATCGAACTCTACATTGGAATTTCTCTGGACGGAATAGGTGATGATCACGACAAGATTCGTGGCATAAAAGGTAACTTCAATAAGGCCGATAAGCTGCTGCGTGAACTTGTTGAGATAAGAGGCCGCTCAGCCGGTAAACTCACCATCTCGGTTGGCATAGTGATATCAGACCTAACTCTTAAATCAGTAGATGCAGTTAGGAGTTATACAGAAGGATTAAATGTAGAACTTACTGAAGCCTGGTATAACGAGTCCAGCTTTTATGGGAACCTAGGGAAACACTCATTTAGTGCTAACCTGAACGAGGCTATAAAGTCCCAATCTCCTTCTCCTTTAAAAGAGCTATGGCTAAAAGAGCTTAAAGGCGAATCCATCAAGTTCCCCTGCTTTGCGATGAATACCTTCTGCGTCTTAAAGGCAAACGGTGATATCGTGCCCTGCCTAAACTATTACAATGAATCAGCCGGCAATGTACGCAAGGCCACGCCTTCGGATATTTGGAGATCCATGCAGATGAAAAAAGTCAGAAAAACTGTAAAAGAATGTCGCGGCTGCCTGAATTCATGGGGTGCGGGCTGGAGCATTAATTCCAGCTACTACCAGACAATAGTCTTTTACTTTAAACATCCACTCGCTACTCTCAAATTATTGATTAAGGACTAGTCCATGCTGAAGAAACTAACATACTTTGTCTTTATATATTGTCATGCGGCATTGTCTTGCCTATATCTCTTTTCTTTTGGCTTTCTTTTCACCAAGAACCGCCTCTTTCTAGGCCGTATATCTTCTCATTTTGGTTATTCCAAGGCCGAAATACCTATAACCAGTTTCTCAGATTTAGTTTCCGATCAAGAGACTAAAGATCTATCCGTTGAAATACTAGTGCCTGTCGGTATAGACGGCAATGTATCTGCTTTTGAATTGACAGTTATAAATACATTTATAAAACTACGAAATCCTTCAAAGATAGTAGAACTTGGCACCTTTGACGGGCGAACCACGCTGAACATGGCCTCAAACTCTTCTAGCAATACAAAGATCTGGACTCTGGATCTACCAAAGATCGAGATGGAGAAGACACCTCTACCGCTTGCTCCTCTCGACAAGCAATTTATTAGCAAAGACTGCTCGGGCACTCTTTTTATCGGCACTGAAGAAGAAAAAAAAATAACCCAGCTCTATGGAGATACCGCAACCTTTGACTTTAAGAAATTAAACGGCTCAATCGATATGGTCTTCGTAGATGCCTCTCATTCATATGAGTACCTGCTTAACGATTCGGCGGTAGCCTTAAAGCTACTACGAAACAAGAAGGGCATAATACTCTGGCACGACTACCATGTCTGGGACGGAGTTACCAGAGCTCTAAACGAGTTATACCTAAACGACTTGGCCTTTAAAAACATACAACACATAGAAGGAAGCAGTCTGGCATGTCTTATAATAGAATAGACCAACAAAAACTAAAGATCACCTTCATAGTCCCTGACGTTGATCTCTCGGGCGGAGTAA
>CAZUFI010000181.1:0-1847 GCA_964618745.1 uncultured Thermodesulfobacteriota bacterium
CCTGCTGCCTGATCTCTGTCTTCCGCATTACTTAATTTAAAAAACCGCCTTACCATCTTCTCAAGTCTGCCAGCCGTAAGACGTGTCGCTGGTCTCATTCCGTGCAGATCTATAAGAGCGACCTTTACACGGCTGCCATCAAAGGTTATAAAAAAATGCTTTGGATGACTATCTGGCCAGTAAATACTTTTATCCAAAAGACTAAAAAAGACCGATGTTGCTCCGAGCCATCCTCTTTTCCACTCATCTTTAGATAAATGGCCTAATTCTTTATAGCCCTCAAGTTCTTTTAAGGCCACAAAAGAGTGACCACCATCTATCGTATCTCCGCCGGTCTTTGCCCAGAAGAGAAGCTCCGCCGTCTCAAAACCCTCAGAGTTCAGATAACGTAGGTTTCTAACCTCTATACGTCCGTGACTTGAGAGTTTCTGCTGAAAGACACGCTTCAACTTACAGGTCAGGCGTTTTTCTCCAAAACATTTAAGAAAGAAGACCTCGCCACCGGGGCCTTCCAGCCTATGCACCTTCTTATCTGTATTTTTATCAACGATCTCGCCACGCTCAGAGGCCATAATAGCGTCGGCACTATCCATACCCTGCTCGACCATGAAGTCGTAATAGGTACGTTCGCCATAAAAACTTAGATCATTCAACCTGAGAGCTTTTGTATTCTGTACCATAAGTAAACTCTTTTAAAGAGTTGATGATCGAGATATCACTTAAAAGTCTTCGCATTCACCGGTTAAAAAACCAAGCTAAAATCACAAAGACAAAATACAAACGACCAGACTAAAAATCGCTGTACATCCTCTTGACCTCTGCCGCTGTATAAACAGGGCCGTCCTTACACACATATTCATCGCCGACATTACAACGTCCGCATTTACCAACGCCACACTTCATCTTGTTTTCAAGCGTTGTATAGACATTATCATCGCTAAAGCCGAGCTTATCTAAAGAGACCAGACAATACTTTATCATAATCGGCGGGCCACAGATAATACAGACCGTATTGTCCGGGCTAGGTGCAGTCTCTTCCAAGACCGTCGGCACAAAACCAACCTTCCCCTTCCACCCAGGGGTCTCACCACCTGGGTCTACCGTCTGGACAAGGTTAACATCGTCACGGTCGGCCCAGTGATCCAGCTCGTTCTTAAATACGAGGTCCTCTACCTTCCGAGCACCGTAGACTATCGTTATATTACCAAAATCTTCACGCCTATCAAGGCAAGTCCATATAACCGACCTTACTGGAGGCAATCCGATACCACCTGCTATAAAGACCAGGTTCTTACCCTTCCAGTCTTCTACCGGGAAGGAATTACCGTACGGCCCTCTAAAGCCCATTGAGTCGCCGATATTAAGCTGCGCAAGGGCATTTGTTACACGCCCGGTGGCCCTGAAGGTACACTGGATATAACCCTTACGGGTCGATGGCGATGCGATGCAAAAGGTCGATTCACCGTAACCAGCAACCGAATAAAGACCAAACTGGCCCGTACGGAACTCAAAATTATCACGAAGCTCTTCATCCTCAAAGACCAGACGGAAGCTTGTCACATCCGGGGCCTCGTGATAGATATCTTCTATTCTTACCGCATGCGGCAGGTAAATATTACTCATAATGAATATAGCTCCGTTACTTTACTTTATCTAACAACTTTATGGTCACTGCGAGACTAAATCTTTTCTCAGCCAAAGCAATCTCGTCGTTATAAATCCCCCTCATTCCCCCTTTTTCAAAGGGGGAGGAGAAAAATAGATTGCTTCGTCGTTACACTCCTCGCAATGACAAGGCAGCAGGGTTAAACCATTTGTCTTGTCTTTTCCCAATTCGTGCTCAGAAA
>CAZUFI010000181.1:1947-3404 GCA_964618745.1 uncultured Thermodesulfobacteriota bacterium
ACGATATCAAAACAATGACAGGTCGGGCACGAGTAAGTACACGACCCACAACCTATACATTTACGTGCGATATCTCCCCACATCTTATCATTATCATAGTGATTCGTATCGGCCAGTGCCTCACCGACCTTATCCAAGTTAACATTATCCAGCTTAACAGGCTCAAAGATGGCTTTTTCCTTACCTGCCTTGCCTGTTGTAAAGGCGTCCTTATGGGCCTTTATAAATTTCTTACCTTTATCGGTTACGGCCTCTGCCGAGAAGTCACCCTCCTCGGTCTCACGCAAGAGCACATCACTACCCTCTGTGCTATCGGGTGCGAGCCCTACCGAGGTACAGAAGCAGGAACTATCACCTTTTGTACAGGCTATGCTTATTACTACTGCCTTGTCTTCACGCTTTGTATAGAACTCATCGACAAAGTCCCATGTAAAGACGCTTCTAAGAGATGCGACACTTGCCGCGTCACACGGACGTGCGCCGAATACTACGGTATCCTTTGCATTGACCTCTACGCCCTGCATATTGGTTCCGGCCTCTTTAAAGGTCGCTATCGCCTCGCTCTGAGGAAAAAGAACCTCTTTAAAAGAGTTCTGCGGAACTATATAATCGGTCTCAATAGCCGCTGCATCGGTAACGGCCTTATAACTAGCTTGGCGAGCTACCAGAGTCGGTGCGACGAACTCGCCACCGTCCTTTCTTACGGCTTCAATTAATCCTGCCAGAGAGTCTTTTTTTAAAAGTGTTTTAGCCATAACTTCTTTATGCCTTTTTTCGCCTTGTCTTGTTTTGTCTTTCCCACTTCGTGCTCAGAAACGTTTCATATACTAGGAGGGGTGAAGTTTGAACCCGCAACGTACTTTTAAGTACGTGAGGCTTCAGAACTGAAAGCCCGACAACGTAAATGAGCGTTTATGAGTGCGAAACCTATTTTATAAATTCTTCCTTATCATTCTCTATATCAAAAACAATCATCGGCGGATGCGTCTCTGGATCATAGCCTGAGCGATGGTCAAAGGCATCTTCCATAACGACCGCCATCTTTTTATTAATTACGTTAAGCGGAATATTAACAGGACACGCCCTCTCGCACTCTCCGCAGAAGGTACAGCGACCTGTTAGATGCATCGCACGTACCAGATTCCAAGAAAAATTACCCCGGGCGTGTGCCGAGCTATCGATCCACTGAGGCGTATTTTTATCGGTAATACACCTGTCGCAATAACATAACGAACAGACTTGGCGGCAAGCATAGCACTTTATGCACCTTGAGAAATGCTCCTCCCAGAAACCAAAGCGGCCCTTTGCGTCCATCGCTTCTATCTGTTTGATCTTATCAAAGACCATCCCGACCGGTTCTTCGGGCGGGGTAAAGTCCGTGGTATCGCCTATTACAGCGTCACTTATATGCGGATTACGCACATCGCAGTTATGGCACTTTACCGGCATTATCTCGG
>CAZUFI010000182.1:0-3335 GCA_964618745.1 uncultured Thermodesulfobacteriota bacterium
GGTGTGGGTAGTGAGAGTGATATTCATTCTAAGACTTTTTTGAAAGAGATGGGCGTGGAAGGTGAGTGTTAGTAAGTGATTTGTTGACGATTTTTTTCACTAATCAGCTGCTTGGAGAATAATTATGGATGACGATACCAGTAGAAAAATAAAAACAATACTAGAGACATGCCTTGTTGTTCCGGCATTTTTTCTTGCTTACTTTATTGTAGATAATATTTCTTTATCTTCGTCTTTTGTTGGTGAGCTTAATAATTATGTTTTTTTACTATATCTAATCGTGCCAATCTGGATGGTGCTTTTATACGTTAACAATAAATCTCATTCCCCACTGGGCAAGGACGGTCTTTTTAAAGATTTAAGATCCATCCCAAAGGTTATTTTCTTTGGTGCAATTATGTTTGTAGGGTTGATGTATTTTTTGAATTTCAACTACGTAAGTAGGGCTTTTATTATAAGCTTTTTAATGGTCGATGCATTTTTCTTGGTAGTCGCAAGAATAGGTGTTTATTATTACATCGCACATAGAAATATGCATAGCCTTAATCAGAAAAACATACTTATTGTTGGTACTGGCAAAAGAGCTACTCACCTAGCAGAATTGATTCAAAGCCATAGGGAGTGGGGTGTTAGGGTTATTGGTTTTATAGAAAAAGATCCAGAGATGGTTGGTAATAAGCTTTTAGGTGTTA
This sequence comes from uncultured Thermodesulfobacteriota bacterium, assembly GCA_964618745.1. Lineage (GTDB taxonomy): Bacteria > Desulfobacterota > GWC2-55-46 > GWC2-55-46 > DRQE01 > JAJRSM01. The sequence goes on from CAZUFI010000182.1 coordinate 693, forward strand.
CGGTTATGGGACTGCTTAAGGATCTTCCAGTGATACTGACAAATTATCAGGTTGATGATGTTATTTTCGCAGGCCCAAGGAGCTGGCTTGATCAGATTCAGGACGCAGTACGTTGTTGTGAAGAGATTGGTGTTAGAGCACAGATCGCATGTGATTTTTGGCCAACGAGCCTTACCAAGATTAACCTTGATACGCTAGGTGGCAAACCACTTCTTAGTCTTACGCCTCCGCCAGATTACGGAGAGCTCTTTGCTGTAAAAAGGGCACTTGACTTGGCTTTTTCTTTATCCGTTCTTTTAATGATGCTGCCAGTTTTTCTTGTCAGCGCGATCTTGATAAAGATTACCTCTAAGGGACCTGTCTTTTTTAGGCAGGAACGTTACGGTTTGCGCGGAAGAAAATTTGAGCTTATAAAATTTCGTACAATGGTCCTGAACGCGGAGGATATGAAGACCGAGCTTAGCCATCTGAATGAAATGTCAGGGCCGGCCTTTAAGATGCAGAATGATCCGCGTATAACTTCTATAGGAAGGTTCTTACGTAGATTCAGCCTTGACGAGTTTCCTCAGTTTATAAATGTATTGAAAGGGGATATGAGTATAGTAGGGCCGAGACCGCCGATACCGAACGAGGTGGATGGTTATGAGTTTAGCCAGCGTCGCCGTCTCTCGGTACGTCCAGGCCTTACGTGCCTCTGGCAGATAAGCGGAAGAAATACTGTTAACTTTGAAGAGTGGGTTCGCCAGGACCTTGAGTATATTGATAAGTGGAGTCTTGCCCTGGATGTAAAGATAATATTCAAGACCATACCTGCGGTTTTGCGCGGTACAGGTATGTAAGTAAGAGGTCATTCTACGATCTCTTTGTGTGAATAATGGCAGAGTTACCTATAGCAAAGATTGTTTTCTGGCTCTGCGGAGCTTTGATCGTCTACTCATATCTTGGATACCCTGTTGCGCTAACCATTCTTTCTTTTTTTATCAGCGTTACTCCGAAGCGAGATGAAACTTATACTCCAAAGGTAACGCTCCTTATTATGGCCTATAACGAAGAAGGGTGTATTCGAGAAAAGATCGAGAATGCATTTGCAACTGATTACCCTCTGAAAAAACTCGAGATCATAGTCGCCTCAAACGGTACAACCGATAGAACAGATGAAATTGTACGAGAGTATCATGATAGAGGGGTTAAGCTTTTATCATATAAGGAGGCAGGCAAGACAAACGCCGAGAACCTGTCCATACCAAAGGCTAGGGGCGAGATTGTCGTCCTTTCAGACGCTAACTCAATATACGAGAGTGATGCGATAAGGAAGATGGTCTCGTATTTTGCGGATGAGCGGGTAGGGGTCGTAGCAGGTAGATTGCGCTACGTTAGTTCCAAGACTATGACAGGTAAAGGCGAGAGTCTTTATTGGAACTATGACGGGATTGTGAAGACGCTTGAGAGTAAACTTGGCAAAACCCTTGTAGCACACGGCGGGACGATGGCCTTTAGGAAGAAGCTCTATGAACCAATCGATAAGGCCTTAACTGAAGACTTCATTCTGCCGATAAGGTTAATAGGCAAGGGGTATCTGCATATATATGAACCTGCTGCAGTGATAATGGAGAAGGCAGCAGAGAAAGGCAAAGACGAGTATGAAAGAAAGAGGCGTATTGTAACGCAGGGGGCACGGTCTTTTTTTACTCTGATGCGCGAGCTACCTTTGTCGCAGCCGTTGGTTATCTTTGAACTTATCTCGCATAAGTTCTTGCGTTGGATAGTAGGGGTCTTTATGGTTGGTGTTTTAACCTCGAATTTGTTTTTGCTAGGTGATAATTTTTACTTTGTAATCTTTATTTTGCAAATTGCATTTTATCTAGCGGCATTAACTGGTTATCTTTTTGAGAAAAAAGGCATTAAGGTCAAGCTGCTTTACATACCTTATTTTTTCTGCCTTGTAAATGCAGCGGCAATATCCGGTATTATTAATATGCTCTTTGGCGGTAAGCTCTCGTCGTGGGAGAAGGCCAAGAGTGCCAGATAGATCAGGGGAACAGGGAGCGTGGTGGATGTTAAGGGGCTGCTGGATAATATTGATAGAAATTGGAATAAGAACAAGAGACCTCTGCTTCTCGGTATCGCAGGGGGCTCCGGGTCAGGGAAGTCAACCCTGGCCAATGCCGTATTAAAGACCCTGGGTGGTAGGGTCTTGGTTATAGAGCAGGATTCGTATTATGCTTGTTGTGGTCACCTTTCTGTGGCCGAGAGGGAGAAGCGTAACTTCGATCATCCCGAGTCCGTTGAGCTAACTTTGTTGAGTGAAGATCTCAGAGAGCTTAAGGCAGGGAATGCGATTGATCGCCCTATCTATGACTTTTCAACTCACTCGCGTCTTGCTAAGACCGAGTTCGTAGTGCCCACCCCGGTAATTATAGTAGAAGGACTTTTTCTCTTTGTAGAGCGCGAGCTGCGTGAGCTCTTTGATCTTCGTGTCTTTGTCGATGCGGATGCGGATATAAGGCTGCTCCGCAGGATAAAGAGAGACGTCGCGGAGCGTGGCAGAACGGTTGAGTCGGTCACTGAGCAGTATCTTGCGAGCGTAAAGCCCATGCACGATAAGTTCATCTCGGGCGGCGAGCAGTGGGCGCATTGCAGGGT
>CAZUFI010000183.1:0-3320 GCA_964618745.1 uncultured Thermodesulfobacteriota bacterium
TGGTCTTTAGTAGCTGATGTGGTGAGGTAACAGGTATGTTTACTAAAATAAAATATGTTCTGTATGTGCTGATGGTGTTATCTTTGGTCATCGATGTCTTTATGCCGAGAGCTCACGTCTATTATTGGTGGGATAATATCCCTGCCTTTTATGCGCTCTTTGCTTTTGCATCGACTATATTTCTTTTAGTCGTCTCCAATAAGATAGCCGATCTCTTCCTAAGACGTAAGGAGGATTACTATGATTAACTGGGTACATCCGGGACTTATAGTTATCCTCGGCTCGCTTTTGATTCCTTTTATGCCAAAGGGAAAGATCAAGCAGGGTTATATGTTGCTGCTGCCGCTGCTGGCCTTTATAAGCGTCGTACTTACGCCGGAAGGCACCTACGGGGTCTATACCTTCTTAAATGAACAGGTCGTCTTCGGCCGAGTTGATAAGCTTGCCAAGTGTTTTGCCTTTATCTTTACGCTTATGCTCTTTATAGCCATGATCTACGGTATGAGGCAGAAGGAAAACGGCCATCACATAGCGGGCTTCTTTTACGCCGGTAGTGCTCTGGGTGCGGTCTTTGCTGGAGACCTTTTATCTTTCTTGTGCTTCTGGGAGATAATGGCCTTTGCTTCGGTCTATCTCGTAACATTTAATAAAAACAAGCGTTCTTATAAGGCCGCTTATAGATATATACTCGTCCACGCCACTGGTGGTGTGATCCTGATGGGCGGGATACTGCTTTATTACTTTGAGAACCATACGCTGGCCTTTAATATCATGGAGCTCAACGGCCTGCCGGCCGGGCTGATATTGCTGGGTTTTGCCATCAATGCCGGCTTCCCGCTGCTTGGCGGCTGGCTGCCTGACGCCTACCCTGAGTCAACCATACCGGGTGGTGTTCTTATGGCGACCTTTACGACAAAGACTGCGGTCTATGCGCTGGTTAGGGGCTTTGCCGGGGCCGATATCCTTATCTGGATAGGTGCTATTATGGCACTATACGCCGTTGCCTACGCTACGATTGAATCGGATATGCGAAAACTCTTTGCCCATCATATTATGAGTCAGATCGGATACATGGTCGTTGGTATAGGGATTGGCACAAAGCTTGCCGTAGACGGGGCCGTGGCTCTGGGCTTTACGCATATTCTCTATATGGGGCTGCTCTTTATGGCCTCGGGCTCTGTGATATATGTTACAGGCAAGAGAAATCTGAAAGATACCGGCAATCTATATAAGAAGATGCCGATAACCCTTATATTCTTTATGATAGGTGGCTTTGCCCTCTCCGGCGCGCCGCTCTTCGCAGGCTTTGCCAGTAAACCGATGATCCTATCGGCTGCTGCCGAGCAGCAACTGACGATCCCCTGGATATTGCTTATGATCGCCGCTGCCGGTACATTCCTTTCGACGACGCTTAAGATGCCTTATCTTGTCTTTTTCGGTAAAGATAAAACAAAGAACCTGGATGTGCCAAAGCAAGAGCCTCCTCGTAATATGATGATCGGCATGACGCTTGCTGCAATCGCCTGTATAGTCGTCGGTGTCTGGCCGCAGGGGCTTTACAGCCTGCTTCCAAACGGCGGTAATTATCAACCGTATACCATCGACCATGTTGTCTGGACAGTACAGTTGATGCTCTTTACCTGGTTCGGTTTCTATCTGCTGCTCAAGATGATCAAGGGTAAGCATATGATCAACCTGGACTTTGACTGGGTATATCGTAAGGGCGCGAAGGTCTTTTATCAGCTTGTTGCAAAGACCATTGTTGCGCCAGTCGATACGGTAGTTAGTACGATCTATATGCCGCTCTTCGTCAGGCCCGGGCAGTGGATAGCCAATAAATGTTTTGTCTTTGACTATGACGTAATCGACGGAGTTGTAAGGTGGGTCGCGCGAAGTGCATCGTCCTACTCGATCTGGTCGTCGAAGCAGAGCCTCAGATTTGACCAGCGTATCGTTGATGGTCTGGTCAATGGGATTGCGGGCTTTACGACAGGGCTTGCCGGAGTGCTCAGGCGTTTCCAGACGGGTATGGTTCGGGACTACGCCTTTGCCGTAATAATCGGGCTGGTTGTATTGGTTAATATCTTCTTCTTTTTTGTCGTTAAGTAACCAGTAGACGGGTTGGATCCGGCGTAGACGTGGCTAGAGAGGAGGGGAGAAGGGCTGTAAGTGGCTGGTAGGTCTTGCCGTGGTGATCTAAAGAGATAAGGTCTCCAATCCTAATTTATCTCGCAAACTTTTCCGTTAATATTCCTATGAAGATAGAAGCCCCTGCCCCAGCAAAGATAAACCTCTCGCTCAGAGTAATCTCAAAACGCGAGGACGGCTTTCATGAGATATCTTCTCTTATGCAGCCTCTCTCCCTCTCGGACCTGATCACAATAACAATTGATGACGGAGCGGGTATTACCATTACCTGCGATGACCCGGATATCCCAGTTGACGGGCGTAACCTTGTGCATAAGACCGCACGGGCTTATCTGGATGCTGCCGAAATCGAGAGAAAGGTACATATTCATATAGAAAAGCATATCCCTGTCGCAGCCGGGCTTGGCGGTGGCAGCAGCGATGGTGCCTCGACCTTGATGGGCCTGAACGAGGTGTTGGGAGGGCTGCTTGATCGTGCGAAACTCTTTGAAATCGCAGCAGATCTGGGCTCGGACCTGCCTTTTTTTCTTATGCAAAGTAGTGCCGTTGCCAGTGGGCGTGGCGAGTCGCTTCGGGCCTTAAAGCTACCTGAATACTCTTATATACTTATTAATCCGGGCTTTGGTGTTAGTGCCGGATGGGCTTATAGCAATTTAACCTTGACAGAAACGCCACATAATATTAAAATTACAGATTCTGAGGAGTCTGCCGAAAGTCTTTATCTCGCTGGCGGTCTTCTTTTAGAACGGCCCTCTAATGTTCTGGATTTATTAGAGAATGATCTGGCCCCGGCAGTAGTTGCCGAGCACCCGGAGATCGCAGAGCTTCTTCTGGCGTTACGCGAAAGTGGCGCGGACGGTGTGTTGATGAGCGGAAGCGGGCCGACTGTCTTTGGTCTTTACCTGACCAGGGCACGGGCTGATCGAGCATTAGCGGTATTAAAGAAAGGCCTTGAAGGGCGTAATTATAGAATTATAGCGGTGCATGGGGTTTAGTCTGGCAGTCGGTTTTTTTATTAAAGACGGTTTATTGCCAGAGGCCATGGATCTACGTGGTTGTTAGTGTTAGGGGCGATCCCTTTTAAAAGATCTCTTTGGGGCGTAGCCAAGCGGCAAGGCACGGGGTTTTGATCCCCGCATGCGTAGGTTCGAATCCTGCCGCCCCAGCCATTT
>CAZUFI010000184.1:0-3286 GCA_964618745.1 uncultured Thermodesulfobacteriota bacterium
CACGCCCGCCGTCTCCGCCTACTACATGTATCTTTGCTTCATCTATAAAATTCACGTACTATAACTCCACTATATAATCTTCTTTTGTATTACTTCTCACAGCTCTTGCCAGATATAAAGCCCGTCACCACTCCACCGAGTACTTCATTGAACCTATCGGGGGCTACCTGTGCGATAAAGTGACCAACGTCGGTCACTAACAATACGCTTTCATCCAGCGGCTCTTCCTTACCACTCGGTGCTGCATTGATATTGCGCAGGATCGGTGCGAATTCTTTTAACAAGGCCTCGGAGTCTTCATCGTGCCACTTAAAATAAGCACGTATCATACTAATAGCACCTTCCTTATCAGCCGAGCTCATCTCTGCAACTATTGAATCCACAAGCTCCGGGTCTGCTGCCGGGGTAAACATAGAGCGAAGCATAGCCTCGGCAGTACCTGCAAAGTTATCTTCAAATGCCTGCATAAACTCATTGAGTTCATCGGCACTTTTTGGATGCTTAAAGGAAGTATAGAAGCTATCAACACCGACTATACCAATAACCTTATCGCCCAAGAGCTTTGCGGCCTCTAAAGAGACAGGGCCTCCCATTGAATGACCAACGAGAATAAGCTTTTTAGCGCCGAACTTATCTACAACCGCTGCTACGTCTTTGCCAAAGGACTCCATTGAGTATTCGTTACGATCAACGCTTGATCGCCCACTACCCGGCAGGTCTATCGTTATCACCCGGTAATCATTCGCAAAAAACTCAACCTGCGGCTTCCAAAAAGAACTATTACAGGTCCAGCAATGAATAAAAACTATAGCTACATCACCCTCGCCCTTTACGTCATAGGCGATACGACTACCATCAAATGAAGTAAGGTTAGCAGGGGCCATACTTTTAAAGCTCGCCTTCCCGGTCGTCTGGCAACCTGCAAGTACGAATGAACCCAAGACCAAGATCAAGGTCAATACCCTTAATATGTTTTCTTTGTAGATCATAAACACCTCTCAATATATATTTTAATCGATAAATAAAAAAAGGGCGTATAAGAGAGGCAATGCCTCTTTACGCCCTTTTAGATTTTAAATTTATTTTTTCACCAGAGTAGATCAGGTGAAAAAGGGCTTCTTATTTATTTCAGCAGAAGCCCTGTGATGCAAAACAAGACTAAACTGCTTCGTCCAGAGGTCGTACACTTACAATCTTACGATTGCCCTTGTCTCCGAAGTCAACAACACCGTCGATTGTAGCAAAGATAGTATAATCCCTACCCATACCTACATTCAGGCCCGGATGAACCTTTGTACCTAACTGACGAATTATAATCGTGCCTGCCCTTACGGCCTCACCTGAGTAACGCTTGACTCCGCGCCTCTGGCCATTACTATCTCTACCGTTCCTTGAACTACCACCGGCTTTTTTATGTGCCACTTTAAAATCCTCCCGCAGCCCGAAGGCTACCTAAGTCTAATATTTAAAGACCTTATGCTAATAAGGCCTGACTATCCCTTTATAGATTTAACCCTGAGGCTTGTGTAATTCTGACGATGCCCACGCTTTAGAGCATAACCCTTACGCCTCTTCTTCTTAAATACTATAACCTTTTTGTCCTTAGCGTGATCAACGACCTCACACAGAACTACCGCACCCTCTACAAAAGGAGCACCGACCTTGATAGAATCTCCGCTACCAATGGAAAGGACCTCACTAATCTCTACTGTACTTCCGGTCTGGCTAGCTAGTTTTTCAACTTGGAGGAGATCTCCCTCGCTCACTGGATACTGCTTACCACCGGTCTTTATTACTGCCTGCATATCTACAGAACCTCCGCATCTTAATTAATAGTCTATACTAGTGGATTAAAACGGCTTTGTCAAGGTTTTAAAAAGGGTAAAACTCTAAAAACAAGATTTACAATCTACCATAAACGCGCGACAAGAAGAACTGAAATCTATACTTAAAAAGAGCTATATGCTATGATCAGCCTAGTTAAGCTGCACTTACCGAGAAGACTTAAGACAAAAGTGGATTAATCCTTAAGTAATACACCTGATATACCGAATATATATAACTGATATAAGAACCAGCCAATTATAGCGTATAATTATTTATTTCTATGGATTCCTTAGAAGGAGGTCGATTTTATGAAATTGCCACGCCTAGTCCTGCTAATCTCCGTGTTATTGATCGCACTAACGGTATTATTAACGCCACTTTCAGGAGAGGTTCATGCCGAAGATAGCGAGTTCCGCACCGAGTTCATCTTCAACCACCAGAACATGCGCTTTAAGTGGCAAGAGTTTCTGGTCAAGCAGAACAAAGATATAGTCCGTGATGAGATCAAGGCAATAATCAAAGAGGCCGAGGCCGAGAGCATTACATTCGGAGATAAGATGCGCCTGCTAGATATCGCCAATGCCATGGCCAATATGGATGTAGAGTGGAACAAGAACAAACGCGATCTGCTCGACAAGGTAGAGGTAATGCAGGCCGAAGAGGTCTTAAAGGCCAATAACAGGCAGGCCGTCCTGGATAAAATAAAGGTCGCCGAGAGCACCCCTGGCAACTTTGTCCTAAATACACATAAACAAGAGATGATCGACGCAGAGCTCAAACCCGTGCTCTACCCGCACTGGGTGCACAGGATGTTCTTTAGATGTAAGGTCTGCCACGAAGACATTGAAGTAATGCAAAGAGGCGCGAACGATCTATCTCAGGCCCAGATAGAGTCGGGCAAGACCTGTGGTGTCTGCCATAACGGCACGGTCTCCTTTGATGCCAAACTCAAAGAAAACTGCGTAAGGTGCCATATGTATGATACGCCAAAGGGCGATTCTTACGTAGACCTGACACGCTTTGACGCAAAAGAGTTTAGCGATATAGCCCTGATGCTGGGTACGACCTTGAATATTGAGAACATACCGGAGGACGGCCTGCCGCTGGACAAATTCGGAGATATAAACTGGGTAAAGATGGATCAGCTCAAGATAATTCACCCACTTAGCTCTATCGGGATTAAGGACGATGACGAGGGGGTAAGGGATACCGAGATCCTCTTTGACGTTCCCTTTGCCTTTATGAAGGATGTCAAATTCAGCCATAAGATCCATTCATCCTGGATAAAGTGCTCGCTCTGCCATGACCAGATATTTAAAAAGGAGCTCGGAGCGAACAAGGTCACGATGGTAGATATGAAGCAGGGCAAAAGCTGCGGAACGTGCCACGGCAGGGTCTCCTTTAAGATTGCCAACTGTAAGAGATGCCACAGCTATGACCCTGAAAACCCGACCAAGGG
>CAZUFI010000185.1:0-3243 GCA_964618745.1 uncultured Thermodesulfobacteriota bacterium
AGTGCGCCCCTGCTGCCAGAGCCTTGGTAATATCCCCTGAGAACTTAATACCGCCATCTGCTATTACCGGTATTCCTTTCTTGGTTGCCGCAGAGACGGCATCCATAATAGCCGTCATCTGAGGGACTCCGATGCCGGTTACGATACGAGTCGTGCATATCGAACCCGGGCCGACCCCGACCTTTACCCCGTCTACTCCGGCCTTTATGAGGGCTGTCGTGCCCTCTGCCGTTGCGACGTTCCCTGCTATAAGCTGAATCTTTTTAAAGTTCTTTTTTAACGACTTTACAGAATCCAAAACTCCCTTGCTATGGCCGTGCGCAGTATCAAGGACTATGCAATCGGCACCTGCCTCTAGCAGAGCAGCTACACGCTCGTCACGGTCAAAGGATACGCCAACGGCAGCGCCTACGCGAAGCCGCCCGAGTTTATCTTTACATGAATCAGGGAAGGTAGCGCGTTTTTCAATATCGGTCATGGTAATAAGGCCCTTGAGCCGACGCTTTGCATCGACTACGGGAAGCTTTTCTATCCTATGGTCGTTTAAGATCTGCTTGGCCTTCTCTATCGAGGTCCGAGGGGTCGCGGTAACAACGTCTTTGGTCATTATCTCGCTTATCTTACGCCTTGTGTTGGACTCAAAGCGGATATCTCTATTGGTGACGATACCGACCAGAACATCGTTCTTTACGACCGGAAAGCCTGATATTTGTTCTTCTTTCATTATGGCTAGTGCATCTGCGACCTTATCGTTAGGGGCAAGGGTGCGAGGGTTTAGTATAACGACCGACTCAAACTTCTTTACCTTGTCAACTTGAGCTGCCTGTTCTGCAACGGTAAGGTTTTTATGGATCATACCGATTCCGCCGTGCAGCGCGATATTAATAGCCATGCGAGACTCTGTAACGCAATCCATCGCGGCACTTACCAGAGGGACATTTAGTTTTATCTCCTGGGTAAGCTGCGTGGAAACATCGACGTCTCTTGGCAAGACCGTCGAATATGCCGGCACCAGCAGGACATCGTCAAAGGTAAGACCTGATTTTATCTTTACTTGCTTCATCTTATTAAAAGACCTCCTCCTGCTTTTCTTCTCTTTCAGGCTCTCTGAGTAAAAGCCCCTCCAATAGTCCTGCGTCACTTATCTTTACCGTTATAAAACCAAAGACATACATAACGCTCAGCACTATTAAAATACCTGGAATTATAAGATCTTCTCTGCCACTTTCAAGCGACAATATATGCCTTCTATCCTCCAGACTAAGCCCGGAGAGCCGTGCGTAGAGTGCTTGCAGCGTTGTGCGGTCCATTTCATGGTTATTGACACGCTCACTGTCATAGACGGCAAGCTCCAGATCAATCGCAGCAACGGTTGTAAAGGTCCCGGCAGTACCGACAAACTCTACGGTATCAAAGACGGAATCTTCCAACAGATCAAGACCGCTCTCCCTAACCGACCTCTTCAGTCCCTCGATCAAGACCCTTATCTCGTTTTCCATACCCGAGATCTCACCGCGCGATGGCGGGTCGGTACGCAGATAATCCTCGCAAAGATGTACTACCCCCATCTCAATGCTCTCACAGTAGAGTATCTCGCCGTCCTTTACTACGACAAACTCGGTACTGCCACCACCGATATCCACGATAAGACTCACAGGTTTATCGATCTTTACAACAGAGTTTACACCTACGACCGACAAAGCGGCCTCTTCCATACCATCAATTACTTCTATATCAATTGCCGCGCGCCTGCTGGCCTCGCCAACAAACCATACTTTATTCACCGCCCTTCTGACAACACTTGTTGCAACTGCGCGCTCAAGCCGTGCCCCGTACATATCCATAGCACCGCGAAAGCCCTCAAGGGCTGTTAAGGCACGCTCTGCCGCAGCCCTTGCAATACCTTCTTGCTCGGTATAACCACCGCCAAGCCTCGTTACTACCCTCTCATAACAGATCGGGCTAAGCGTACCGTCTTGCGCCCGCTCGGCTATAAAGAGCCGTAAGGTATTAGTGCCTATATCTATAGAGGCAACAACCTTCACAAGTCGTCACCCGCCTCTGCCCGGTAATTGCTCACGTAACCCATATAGTTTTTAGCTGATTTCAGGATACGAGCTCGCTCGGCGTCTTTTAATCTTCGCACGACCTTTGCGGGCATACCCAGAACCAGACTTCCCGGCTCTATTACGGTATTTTCAGTAATAAGGGCCCCTGCACCGACCAGCGAATCCTCACCAATGACGGCACCGTCCAGTATTATCGCCCCCATCCCAATAAGACACCTGTCTTTAATGGTACAACCGTGCAACGTAACACTATGGCCAATAGTCACATCACTACCTATAACCAGCGGATGCGTATTGTTGGTAACATGCAGCACTGAATTATCCTGCACATTGGTCCGCTCCCCTATCCGTATATAATTTACATCTCCCCTCACTACTACATTAAACCAGAGGCTGGAGTCCGCACCTATCACGCTATCGCCGATAACTACCACGCTATCAACCATATAGACCGAGCTGTCAATCGTCGGAAAAATGCCTTTATACGCGAGAGTTTTACCCAATAAAAGAACCTCCATACAAATACCTGCATCGGCAGGCAGGAATGCGCAAATAACGGCTAAAGACGGATTCGCCAGTGGCTATCCTGTAATATAAAAAAGTACCAGAAAACAGCATTTTATGCAAACATTTAAAGGTTAAGGGCCTTGCTTTAAGCTTAGCCTTACGACACGTCTGGTAGCCTCTGTAACAGGAGCCGCGCCTGCGCGGCGCAGCCCACAGGCCCAAATAATAATACCGCCCGAGAGTACCAGCAGAGTATCACGCCGCTTATCCAGACTAAGCTTATCGTCTATAAAGATATCCTTGAGCTTTTTATGCCCTGCCATTCCCATCTGGCGAATACGGTCGCCTGCCCTGAAGGTACGCACCGTTAAAGGAGCTTCCAACTTATCCATATCAAAATATACCGCTTTGCCGGTAACGGGCTTCTTTGGCATGCTACGGACAATCGTCGCCGTAATCAATGCGTCTACCCCGTCAACGGCAGCACTGCCGGGGACCTCCAAGGAGACCTCTTCGCTAGCATCAACTTGGGCTTTTTTTCCTTTATTCCTGGTCTGCGCCAGTTCAAGCGGCTTGCCGGAGATAGTAATCCTATCGTAACTGCGCCCGGCAAAAACCCCGGTGCATAGCTTTAAAGTTGTATTGGGCGCGCGCCCCTTTACAAGTG
>CAZUFI010000186.1:0-3234 GCA_964618745.1 uncultured Thermodesulfobacteriota bacterium
TTTGATATAATTCAGGGCCCAAAAGGACCCCAGGCCTCTAACGTCACAAAAGTTTAACCATATTTTTTTAATTCTGACTTCCGGGTGCTTCTTATGAGTCCCGTGTAAGTAATAGAAGAGTTGAGTCGCTTGTCGTGGCTAACTGATTTGACCCCTTTGCCGTCGCTCGGCAAAGGGGTCTTTTTTATCTAAAAATTACCTGCGTCTATAGCTGTCAATGGCTCACAGGTGTTGTATTTGCTGGTTCTTTTTGCTATTATTTAGCATTAGGTGGGGTTTGTCTTAAAATAATAAATACCTGCAACATGGTTTGGGTGGGCTTTTGTATAACGGTAATCTATCAGAGTATCTCAAGGCAAGGGGGCAGATCGTAAATCAAGCCTTAGATCTATTATTGCCGCCGGAGCAGGGGCCTCATAAGAATCTGGCTGCTGCCATGCGCCATAGCGTCTTTGCAGGGGGTAAGCGATTAAGGCCGATTCTGGTTCTGGCCAGTGCCGAGGCTGCTTTTGGCAGTGCTGATAACGATAGTGTAAAGGCCGCACTTAATACGGCATGCGCCTTTGAGTGTATTCATACATATTCGCTTATCCATGACGATCTGCCGGCACTCGACGATGATGACCTCAGGCGAGGTAAGCCGACCTGCCATATTGCATACGGCGAGGCCACGGCGATACTCGCTGGAGATGCCCTGCTGACTCTGGCCTTTAGCCTTATCGCAGAGACAAAAGATGTTAGCCCTGAGAAGTTACTACGTATTGTTGCCGAGCTTTCTAAAAAGGCCGGTATCGGTGGTATGATAGGTGGTCAATTAGTTGATTTAGAGAGCGAGGGCAGCGAGATAAGCTTCCCGGTGCTTGAGCATATTCATATTCATAAGACAGGCGCGCTGATGGTCGCTGCCATCAGAAGCGGTGCTATAATCGGCGGTGCGAGCGTTGAGACTCTTGCGGCATTAACTGAATACGGTGAGGCACTTGGGCTGGCCTTTCAGATAACAGATGACATACTGGATCTGGTCGGTACTGACGAGGAGCTCGGTAAGCCCAGTGGCTCGGATCTTAAGCTTCAGAAGGCGACTTACCCGGCACTACTCGGTCTTAGTGAGTCAAAGAAGGTTGCCGCAGATGTGACGCAGAAGGCAATAGCAGCTCTGGAGGTCTTCGGTGCGGAGGCCATGCCGCTTAGAGATCTCGCAGCTTTTGTGATTGAAAGGAGGAATTAGCCAACTCGGGTTTGCATATATATGGGAAAGTTACTAGACAAGATAGATAGTCCGAAAGACCTTAAGAAGCTTAGGAAGGCCGAGTTGCCGGAACTTGCCTTTGAGGTAAGAGAGCTGATAGTTGATTCGGTGGCAAAGACCGGTGGGCATCTGGCATCAAGCCTTGGTGCCGTCGAGCTTACGATAGCCCTGCATTACGCCCTTAATACCCCTAAAGATAAACTTATCTGGGACGTTGGCCATCAGGCCTATGCCCATAAGATCCTAACCGGGCGGCGTGATAACTTCTCTACGCTTCGTCAAAAGGGCGGGATCGGCGGTTTTACAAAGCCCTCCGAGAGCGAGTACGATACAACGATATCAGGGCATTCGGCGACCTCGATCTCAAGCGGGTTGGGTATCTCTGCCGCTATGGAGCTTAAGGGGGAAAAACGTAAGGTCGTCTGCGTTATAGGGGACGGCTCTATGACGGCAGGTCTTGCCTTTGAGGGGCTTAATCAGGCAGGGCATCTTGGTAAGGATCTAGTAGTTATCTTAAATGATAATGAAATGAGCATCTCTGAAAACGTCGGTGCGTTATCGGCATTTCTATCTAAGAAGTTAACAGGACGCTTTGCCAAAAAAATAAAAGACGAGGTCGAGTCCTTTGCAAGCTCTATTCCTAAGATCGGTAAGGGGCTTGCTACTATTGTAAAGAAGGCAGAGGACTCGCTGATAACATTCTTGACTCCGGGGATGATCTTCGAGGGTCTGGGCTTTCATTATATAGGGCCGATAGACGGGCATAATCTCGAAGAACTCTTATCTACCTTAAAAGGTATATCTGATATAAAGGGGCCTGTGCTCTTGCATGTCCTTACAAAGAAGGGTAAGGGGTACAGGCCTGCCGAGAATCAGCCCTGTCTTTTTCATGGTATAGGGCCTTTTAATGCGGCAACAGGAGAGCCTATAACCAGTGGCACTCAGTCGCATCCGTCATATACCGAGGTCTTTAGCCGTTCGATTGTAGAGGTGGCAGAGAAAGACAAGCGTATAGTCGCGATAACCGCTGCGATGCCGGGAGGCACCGGGTTAAGCAGCTTTGCAGAAAAATTCCCTGATAGATTCTTTGACGTAGGCATAGCCGAGCAGCATGCTATGACCTTTGCGTCAGGGCTTGCCAGAAAGGGACTTGTCCCGGTAGTTGCGTTGTACTCTACCTTTATGCAGCGAGCCTATGACCAGCTCTTTCATGACGTATGTCTTGAGGGATTGCCGGTTGTGATGGCCCTTGATAGGGCTGGAATCGTCGGGGCCGATGGCCCTACGCACCACGGCTTGTTTGATATTTCTTACCTGAGGCATCTGCCGGGGCTTACGTTGTGTGCGCCAAAAGACGCCGATGAACTGCGCAATATGATGCATTCGGTCGTTAACTACGGCGGCCCTGTTGCCGTGCGTTACCCTAGAGGTAACGGCGTTGGAGAGGCATCTAAAGGCAAGCCGACTATAATAGAGACGGGCCGAGCCGAGCTTATCAAGGAGGGCGGCGACCTTACGATAATAGCACTGGGTACTATGGTAGAGCCTGCGATAAATGCCGTTCGTAACCTTGAGGCCTCGGGCATAGCATGTGCTCTGATTAATGCTCGTTTTGTAAAGCCGCTTGACGGTGCTATGATTCTGGAGCATGCGGCCATTAGCGGGCGTGTACTGACGGTAGAAGAAAATGCTTTGCAGGGCGGCTTTGGCTCTGCCATCTTAGAGCTCTTTGAAGAGAACAATATGAAGGTAGAGGTCAAGCGTATGGGCGTGCCAGATAGTTTTGTCGAGCAGGGTACGCAGGCAGAGTTGCGCCGTGCCCTTGGTCTGGACGCAAAGGGTATCGAGAGCGTCGCGCGTCTAATTCTGGATATGGATAATGATCATGTAATAGAGGCATCTTAGATCTTGGCTGGTAACCTGAATGAGAAGGGGGCTTGTAAAGTAAGGACTGAGGGAGAATTGCCTGATGACTTAGCGACTGA
>CAZUFI010000187.1:0-3104 GCA_964618745.1 uncultured Thermodesulfobacteriota bacterium
TTAGACTCAGGTGCACCATAAATACCTTTAAAAAATGATTTTAAAGATCTTTCCTTGACGATTCTGATAAGCGAATCAAACTGAGTGGTAGAATTTATATATAAAGGATAATCTACAGATAAAACCTCGATTGCTTTTCTGGCCCCATCGATATAGTCGCACTGCATCGCACCTTGTTCAACTGCCTCACCGTACTTCTTAACATACACATTAGCCTTCTCTTCAAAGTCCGGCAAACTTACAAAAGTCTTGTCTTCATAGGTACGTAAAATCTTATCAACTATAAAGCCCCTTGTCCGCTCCCTGTGCTCACCCAGAAGATCCCTTACAATACCCTGCCATATATCATCTCTCGGAAAGATATCAAAAAAGGCATCATACTTGAGCTGATTAGAATCTATAATAGTCCCGTCAAAATCAAAGACAATTACTTTTATCATCTTCAGCTTCCAGTAGCTCAGAGTTCATCTGTAGCCTGAGCCCTAGGTCTATCTTTGTCTTACGGGATTCCCTCGGGATCTCGCTGATAAGAGGGTCTTCATAGAAGGAATCATTATTAAAGTGTGTCGTCGAGACCTCCTCAAAGATCACCCCGTGCAGGGTCTGGAACTTATGCCACTGTTCACGCTCGACAAGACATTTATCACCCGGCAGCATAGTACGCGTCTCGCCCTCAAGCTCGACCTCGACGCTGCCGCTCAAGACCTGAAAGGTCTCTTCCTTCTTCTTGTGATAATGATATGGATGCTTCTGACGTGGAAGCTGTATTATTAGTTTCTTACAGTAATCTCTATTGATACAATCAATTATCACAGCACCAAACTCGCGGAAGCGGTCCAGGCCGTAATGATGCGAGAGCTCTACCGAGCAGTCATCACCCAGGAAGATTCGCGCGTTATTGAGCATCCCCTTGACCTGAAGGATTATTCGGTTAACGGTATCCTGATCACTCATTGCTATGCTGCGAAGGCTCGCCGGAACAGGCTCTGCCGCACTGTAGTCTTTATCCGCAGTAAGCCCCTCAGCCCAAAGCCCGCTCTTTAGCTGACCTTTTAAGATCGGCATAGAAAAGACAACATTATCTCTTGTTATCTTATCGCCCTTTGCGACCGGATTCTTCAGAAAAACACCGCGCGAAAGGGACTCTAAAGAGGCCTCTTCCTCGTGACTAACCGGAGCACGCCCAGACGGGCCACAGGCATCAAGCGTCTCTTTATAAGAATCTATCCAGCGGGCTGCCTGCTCAGGCGTTGAGGAATAACCATTGAGCTTATACTTATCGGTATTGACCCCGACATGCCTCTCAAAAATCCTAGCCCCTTTGGCATAGGCGATCTTAACGGCATCAAGGCAATCCGGGTCTTCGTGCGTTGAAAAACCGATTGTAACCTGCGGATAACGCCTGCTAAGTAACTTTATCTGATTCAACGCAAGCTTATCAAAAGGCGTCGGATAAATAGCAACGCAATGCATCAGAGCGAACTCTGTTTCGTGCTTCTCGAAGAAACTTACGATATCGTCTATTTGCGTTATATTCAGCCCGGCTGTCGAGCAGATAACAGGTTTGCCGGCAAGGGCTACGCGTTCAAGTAAGGGCCAGTCCTGCGCCGAGCAGCTGGCTATCTTTATTATATCTATCCTGAGCTTTTCTATTAGATCAACCGACTCTTCATCAAAAGGCGTTGATATCGTTACCAGCCCCTGCTCCTTTGCGCTGGCTGCGAGCACGCCGTAATCAGCCGGAGAAAGTTCGGTAGAGATAAACCTTGGGAGATGTTTATTACCCTCGTAATCCCTGTAGTCAGGGTGGATAAAGGTCGCAAGCTGCCTGTACTGGAACTTCATGGCCCCTCGCACGCCTTTTTCTTTTGAGACCTTGGCAAAACCTTTTATTATCTTCAGGCCGTGCTGGAGATCACCCTGATGATTGTTGGCCATATCATAGATAAAGAGTCCTTCAAAGTTCATTTAATACCACCATTTAATTGATTTATTTTAAACTAAATTGCTTCAATCGCACCAAGGGTATATCCCTTTGAATAATCAATGCGCATAACCTTCTTCTTGATATTGGCCTGATAAGCTGCTGCTATGACCATCATAGTATCAAGACCCCGCTCCAGAGATATCGGAGAGTCCTTGATCTTCCCATCAATAATATCATTAATATGCTCCATTTCCAGTCGAAAATCATCGGGCCTGGTCTTTGGCAATATAGTTGTCTCCGCCTCGTTGCCATCACGACTCGTCATTACGGCATCGCCTTCGCTGCTGTAATTAACGTGCCACTCCA
Organism: uncultured Thermodesulfobacteriota bacterium; assembly: GCA_964618745.1. Classification (GTDB taxonomy): domain Bacteria; phylum Desulfobacterota; class GWC2-55-46; order GWC2-55-46; family DRQE01; genus JAJRSM01. The sequence continues at coordinate 2,294 of CAZUFI010000187.1, forward strand.
GAAAACCGGCATCACCCTGTAGCTTCATGTACTTCTTTGCCGGTGCGGTTACGACATCCTGTGCCACGGTACCGGCAAAACCGGTCTCTGTGCGCAGGTTAAGATTACAAAAACTATCATAGTCAACCGTGCCGTCATCAACGATATCCATTACCGCCGATACCTCTACGACCTTGCCCTTACCGAGCAGATGCGCAAAATGTTGCCAGATATGAATACCATGCGAGTGCTCGCCACAAGCCCCTCCGCCCCTGCTGGCAAAACCAAGGTAAGTATCACTAGGGCCGCTCAGCCACGGATGCGCCTTAAAGATACCGCCCCAATGCTCGTGTATGCCGCCGTACAGGGTTATAGCCTCTCCAATCGTGCCTGCAGCCAGAAGCTTTTCTATCTCAACCGTATTCTCGCCAATGCCGTGGTTATAACCGACCAAGACCGTAGTCTCAGAGTTTTCAGAGGCCTCAAACAGGGCCTGCGCGTCCTTTAGATCAGGCGTACATAGAGGTTTCTCTATCAGCAAGACCTTTGGCTTCTCTTCTTTAAGGGTCTGCAAGGCAAGTGCCATGTGACTATCCGGCGGCGTGCCGATAAAGACAACATCAAAGTGCTCGTCAGTTGGAATATTTTTTACCAACGAGAGCCTGATCGAGTCGTCCCACTTGCCGTACCTATCCGGATATATCTCTTCTTTTGTACGCCTTAAGGCATCCTCGTCGATATCGCTTATCAAGACCTCAAAGCCCAGATTACGTGATGCATAGGCTAGATGATTCCCAATCGAGCCAGCACCGTAGATCTTAATTTTTTTCAT
>CAZUFI010000188.1:0-3103 GCA_964618745.1 uncultured Thermodesulfobacteriota bacterium
TTAAAAGCTATATCCGAGTTCTGTATATATCCGGTCTTTGTCTTTATATTGGCCAAAGATGCCGTCTGTCTCGCCTGCGAAGATATCGGCACCTATGAATAGACGCCAGTTATCTTTAAAGGTAAAGCCGACCTTTGGTCTAATCATCATATCCAGCTCTTGAAGGCTTGAGATCACCAGTAACTCCGGTTCGACACTGTTATCAAAGAAGCCGGTCTTTATTCTAAAAGAGCCTGTACTGCTGATATGCTTTTGTCGGAAGAAGCGGTCGTCGTGGTCCGGGATGATCCTCTGCATAAATTGGAGGTTGGTCTCAATATTGTTGAAAAAAGTATAGTCCACGCCGATCAGATAATCAATATAGTCGGCCTTTACGAGGCCGTCAATATCAGTAGAGTCAATGACGGAGAAGTACTTGCCACGGGTATAGATGACCTCGGCCTTTAAGATCATATCATTTACTTCTTTAGCAACGGTAAAGCCACTGATGTTAACCCTTCTGTGCGTCGGCATAAAGGTATAAGAGGTTGGCGAGTTGATAGTTCTGATGGTAGCGCCTTCTTTGTCCCAGGTATAGAGGTGAAAAATGCTTAAGTCCCAGTCGCCGAGAAGATACGAGAAGCGCGCGGCGTACTCGCTGTTGCGAAAGTTGTTGCCCGGTTCATCTGTGGCTGTGACCGTTGGGGCAACGCCTGAGGGCAGGGCAAGAGAGGCCGGAAACTCCGAGCCGGCCTCGCCATAGTCATTGAACTCAAGGACAGGTATCCAGACGAGTTCGATATGCGAGAGCTCTCCTGAGTACTCGATAAGGGCCGCCCACTGAGGTTTTCTGATATCGTCAAAGTCAGCCAGGACGAACTCACGCAGGTCTTTTGCGTTGACCTGATCGGCGAAGAATAGCCCGACGGCCTCGCCCCAGACGATGTTTTGCTTGCCAAGGCGCAGATCCATATTGCCAAGGGATAGGTCCAGGTAGGTCTCACGAAGCTCCAGCTCTGTCTCATGGTCTTCCTCTACGTTATCCGGGTAGTTTCCTGTCATATCAAAGACCGCATCGTAGTAGCTACGCCCGCCAAGCTTAAAGGAAATATTGTCTGTCAGTTCTCCTCGCATATTTAGCTTAAGAGTTGTCCTTGATTTTGTCAGCTCTCGCGTCTTGCTAATCCTGTAGGCCGACTCATTTACTACCGAACCGTTAATCTTTAGATTGCTCCATCTGGTTTCCTCACTATCTTCTGCGGTCTCGAAAGGCTCTTCATCATTGTAGTCAGGGTAGTCAGGGTAGTCAGGGTCGCCAGAGTAGTCAGGGTCGTCGCTATAGTCTGGCGAGGTAAGGCCTTTAACTGCTGGCAGCTGCTCTGTTGTTTTAACTGTTGGTCGCGCAGTAGGTTTTGGTTTTTTATAGGCCGTTGTTGTTTTGTCTTTTATATCTATTACGATTCTGCTTGGATTTTTAAGTGTAAAGACCCGGTAGTCACGTATGAATCTTGTCCTGACGATGATTCTAACGACCCCGTTGCTGAGTTGCTTTAGCTGTACGGTCTTGATGCGCTCGCCACCGAGCTTGAAAAACTTTTTTTTAAGTCTATCGATATCCAGACCGCGTAGGTCAAGCAAGAGTGCCGGCGGCGTGTTCTGTGAGGCCAGAGCGTAGCGCACAGGACGGCTTAGATCCAGAACAAGGCGGGTGTGTTTGTTGTGCCTGTGAAAACGTATTCGTTTTAACTCAGGTGTGGCGGGTCTTTTCAGAGCTTTCTTTGTCTCTGATGACGAGACTCTGGCCTTGGCCTCTTTTATGGGTATATCCCACTCAATACCGGCGGCCTCGACGCAGAAGGGGGCCAGTAAAAAGAATGCAAAAACCATAACAGCTATGTAAAGTCTCTTTGTCATATTTCGCGGTCGTCTCTAGTACTTAAGTCTCTTCATATAGTTCTTTGTAAAGTATTTTGAAGGTAGTTTTTTGATTCGCATCTTTTTATAACTGATAATAGAGACGCGTCCTTTTGTAAGCGGGTTGGTAAGGACTAGGCTTGTTGGTCGAACCCTACCGGCAATTTTTTTGTAGTCCTCATAAGAACAGCTCTTTAGAAGCCTGCCCGAGACGGCATAGAACTCGGCCTTTAGGGGGCGGTAGTTTTTTTTGTTTACCCAGTAAATGACCTTGTCGTATGTAACTCTATCGTCATTGGCCATGAGCTCCATGACGTAGTAGCTCTGACCTTTGATCCGCTCGGTACGTAATATTTTTGGCGTATAGTCGCCCGAGAAGTTTGCACGTGCTATATCGCCGTTTGCAACATCACCGATCAGTCTTTGCTGAAGTGAGATCCTTACGGGTTTGGAAAGATCCGGCATAAAGGCCCAGAGATTACGTCCAAGCATAAGCAATGTTGTGCCACGGTCAATGGCCGGTGCGGTTGTCTTTATAATGGTTTTCTTCTGGCCTTTAACCAGCACCTCATAGCGAGCTACCCTTTTTTTGCGTTTGGGTTTTATGCTCGTTACCGTGATATCTACGATATAGTCCAGCTGCGGGCTGCGAACCTTGTCTGCCTCTTTTATTATCTTAACGGCGAGGCTCGGCTTTGCCGCAGAACTCTCAATCGCCAAAGATGGCAAAAGCAGCAGCAGGGTGAAGATGAAAAGTGCTATAAAGATACTTTTTTTGGTCATTATTTTATCTATATTAAACATTATGTCTTAACGCCTCTGCGATCTCAAGCTTTGATGCCTTAAATGCCGGGTAGACCGAAGAAAACAAAGAGGTCGCGATAGCCAGTACGAATACAAAGGCAAAGATGCTTGGTACTACCCCTATGCTCGCTGTCCACGTCATGGTCGCCCCAGGCGGCGGAGGCATGGGTATACCTATAAAAGAGATAAGCTTTGCAAGAATATAGCCTGATACGATTCCAATAAGCCCCCCGAGTATGCCCAGGATAAGGCCCTCCATCATAAAAAGACGCACTACTCCCGAGCGTCTCGTGCCAAGTGCCATGATTGTCCCTACCTCTCCAACGCGCTCCATAACCGACATATTCATGGTGTTGAAGATACTGAGCACTACGATTATCCCTATTATGAGTTTAAGCACAGTGAA
>CAZUFI010000189.1:0-3097 GCA_964618745.1 uncultured Thermodesulfobacteriota bacterium
TGATAGCGCAGCCAAACGCAGGCATACCCGAACTTGTAGGTAAAGAGACGGTCTTCCCGGCCTCGCCCGAAGAGATGACAGAGTACGTACCTAATCTAGTAGCGATTGGCGTACGGATACTCGGCGGTTGCTGCGGAACAACGCCAGAGCATATCAGGCAGATGGGCGCAGACTTTAAATCCCTTCAGGTCGAACCACGCCAGCCAAAAAACTTTACGGCCCTTGCAAGCCGTACTTCTGTAACCTGCTTTGGCGGAGAACTCGCACCGATCACCATCGGCGAACGCATTAATCCAACAGGCCGTAAGAAGCTCGCACAAGAGATAAAAGACCATAAGACAACAACGATTTGCAAAGAGACAAAGGAGCAGACAGAGGCCGGTGCAAACGTGCTGGATGTAAATGTCGGCGTCCCTGATATAGACGAGCCCGCCGCTATGAAACGCGCGGTCTTTGCGGTAAATGACAATACACATCTACCGATAGTTGTGGATTCGCCAAACCTGGAGGCTCTGGAAGAAGGCCTGAAGGCAGTAGACGGCAGGGCACTTATAAACTCAGTTAGCGGAGAGGAAGAAAAGCTAGCGGCGATCCTGCCTCTTGCAAAAAAATACGGCGCAGCCGTACTTGGCCTTACAATCGATGACGAGGGCATTCCGCCGACGGCAGAAGCTCGCTTTAAGGTAGCAGAGAAGATAATGAACCGTGCCTTAGAAGCCGGTCTTAAAAAAGAAGACCTCGTAATAGACTGCCTCGCAATGACGGTTAGTGCCGACCCGCAGGGTGCGGTGACAACGCTCGCTGCTATACGTATGATAAAGGAAAGGCTAGGGCTAGCAACGACGCTCGGGGTTAGTAATATTTCATTTGGCCTTCCCTCGCGCGAATCCGTAAACTCGCATTTCTATTCAATGGCCCTGCATACGGGCCTTGACAGTGCGATAATGAATGTAAAAAACCAGTCAATGATGGATTCTTTTCATGCGTCATTAGTGCTGCTGGCGCATGACGCAAAGGCAGAGAAATATATAGGTCGCTTTAAAGATAGAGAGCCGGGCGCAGCTGCGGCAACAACTGAAGAAAAGACCGAGCCGGTAACTATTCAGGATAAACTGATACGCGCCGTTGTTGACGGTGATACCGAGCATATCTTGGACTTCGTAGAAGAGGCACTGGCCGACGGCTGGGAGCCTCTTGTCGTAGGTAACGAGGGCCTGATCTTGGGCCTAAACGAAGTTGGCAGGCTCTTTGCCGCAAATATTTATTTTCTCCCTCAGGTAATCTCATCTGCCGATGCCGTTAAAAAGGCATTCGCCCGTCTAAAGGAAGAGATGAAGGAAGATGGCGGGCCAAAGCTCGGTAAGGTAATAATGGCGACCGTCAAAGGAGATATCCACGATATAGGTAAGAACATCGTCTGTACGCTCCTTGAGAACCACGGCTTTGAGGTAATAGACCTTGGCAAAAACGTCCCGACCGAGAAGATAGTCGAGGTAGCCAAAGAACAAGAGGTCGATATCGTCGGGCTCTCGGCCCTCATGACGACGACGGTTATGGAGATGGACAACGTCGTAGAGGAGCTAAAGAAGGCTGGCGTACCGGCAAAGGTTATGGTCGGTGGCGCTGTTGTTACCCAAGAGTTCGCAGACCGCATAAAGGCTGTTTACGGCGGTGAGGCTACGGCAGCCGTAGATAAAATGAAAGAGATAGTAGGACAACGATCTGTCTAAGACGGGGCAGAATCCGCAAAGGCCTAGAGACTTTTCTACTAACTATATAAAAACAGACGACCCCCTGCGCCGTCTGTTTTTTTAAATTGAGATTGCTCATTTTGAGATCAAGGCAGTTAAAACAGACAACCTAACCAAAGATAGCAAAGGAATCGAAAGGTTTTTTAAATTGAGGATTGCAGTTCTATGACCAAGACAATAAAGATAGATAACCTAACATACGGTGGCGACGGTATAGGAAGACTGGACGGCAAAGCCGTCTTTGTCCCATACGGCGCACCGGGCGATACCGTAACCGTAAAGTTCATCAAGCAAAAAAAATCCTTTGCCATCGCAGAGTTAATCGAGGTAACCGAACCGTCAGGGCTGCGCCAAGAACCTGCCTGCCCGGTCTTTGGCCAGTGCGGTGGCTGCCACTGGCAGCACATTAAATATGAGACCCAGCTAAAGGCCAAGGCCGAGCTCTTTACCGAGACACTTAAGAGACTCGCTGGTGTTGAGTTCCCTGAACCGCCAAAGCTTATCGCATCACCCAAGGTCTTGAATTATAGAAATAGGGTGAAAATACACAAAAAAGGCCCGAAATGGGGCTTTTTCAGGGCTAAATCGCATAAAATCGTTGATATTGATAACTGCCCTCTGCTTGACCCTGCGATCAATAAGGTCTTTGCGGCGATCAGGGCCTTGGAGTTCCCGGAGACCTTGCACACCCTGGATATCGCCCTTGATGAGGCTACCGGCGAATGTATAGCTGCATTTTACCTAAAGAAAAATCGCGACTTTGACTGGGAAGGCCTATTAAGTAAAACCCCCGGCCTAAAGGGCATCGAGCTATGGAAGAAAGACCCGAATACGACCAGAAAAAAACAACTGACAACATTTGGTGATATATCGCTCTCATATAAGGTCGCAGGGGCTACGATATTCTCCGGCGTGACGACCTTTATGCAGGCCAACCCAGATCAAAACAGGGCTATAGTCAACGAGGTCCTTTGCCTCGCAGGCCTTGGCGAAATAAAAGATGAAAAAAAACCAATAGTTATCGCTGACCTCTTCTGCGGGGCAGGCAACCTCACCCTCCCAATGGGTCTGCGTAGCGAAGAGGTCTTTGGTATAGATATAGAGAGTGAGGCCGTTAATTTCGCCAAGAAAGGGGCACGCCTACTCGAACTTACCTCGGTTAAATTTCGCTCAGATAGCGCGGAGAAGAGCAAGGTACTTGAAAATGTTTCACCCTCTGTGGTAGTATTAGATCCACCAAGGTCGGGTTGCCCAGAGGCGATAAATAAGATAATCAAGGCTCGCCCGGAAAAGGTTATCTATATATCATGCGCCCCTCCAACCCTTGCACGCGATATAAAGCTTCT
>CAZUFI010000190.1:0-3073 GCA_964618745.1 uncultured Thermodesulfobacteriota bacterium
AATTCACCCCATCCGACCCGGTATCTACCGGGTTTATCCCTAGCTCACGCAGGAGCGTGCCGGAGTGTTTGCTGCCGGTCTTTAGCCAGCTTTCGTATAGTTTAAGGATATCGGTCGCCGTAGAGACCCGTGTGCGGTCGCCGACTTCATGTAATACATCAACAAACTCCAGAAAATGCTCTGATAGCTCGCAATATAGCTCTGGAAATGTCTTGTCGGTAGAGAGGCCGCCGAGTGAACTAGCCAGATTGGCATAAGATATTATCCCCATATCGGTGTAGTAGTCTATCCCAACCAGGCTCTTCTCAAGGCTTTCGGGGAAAAAGCCTGTCAGGAAGAGCGATGAATCGCCGACCTCTCTTAAGGAGGTACTGCGTGCTCTGCGCTCGGCAGATAAGGCCTTTAGTAACCTTACCGCAAAGGCCTCGTCAGAGAGGCTTTTGCTTTCTACAAACTCCGATAGCAGGTTGGAGAGATAAAACTCGGCCATCCGGCTTGTCTCGACTCCTTGGCCGTCTATGGCCTCGGTAACGAGTTCTTTAAAGTATTCTATTGGTTTCTCGTCGGTTAACATCCATCTCACCTCCAATATCTTTTGATCCAGACGGTGCTATTTAACTTGCGTAGGTGGTATTTGTTTTGGTTCTTACTATTATTATCGGCAAAAAAGACCAAAAAAGTGAATTTCAGCAACTTTTTTGGCAGTCATGGGGGTAGAGTGCCAATATAGCCCTTGACAAATGTCTTCTTCGTTCCTATATTCATAATACTGAATAATAAAGAGAAAATCATGCTGCTGTGGAGCGGTTTTGCCTGGAAGTAGCTTAGGTCATGTTTTTTTCTTTATATTTCCTTATATTTTAAAAAATAGAAATCATTCTATAACAAGGAGGAAGTAAGCGAGTATGAAGATTAAACCATTGCACGACAGGGTAATTGTAAAGAGGCTTGAGGTAGCAGAGAAGACAAAGGGTGGAATTATTATTCCTGATTCAGCCAAGGAGACCCCGGATGAGGGCAAGATCATCGCGGCAGGCCCGGGCAGAAGAGACGAGCAGGGCAAGGTACAGCCTCTTGATGTAAAAAAAGGCGATACCATACTCTTTAGCAAGTACGCAGGGACCGAGATCAAGGTAGAGGGCGAAGAGCTCATCATCATGAGAGAGGACGATATTCTCGGAATAGTCGGCTAATCTTAGTATGGCGTATGGCGGAATGCGGGCCTGTGTTGAGTATTATTAGATAAATTTAAAAAAATAGGAAGAACGGAGGAATACAAGATGGGAGCAAAAGAAATAGCATTTAGTCACGGTGCAAGGGCATCGATACTCGCAGGCGTTAATATGCTTGCCGATACAGTAAAGGTAACGCTTGGCCCAAAGGGCAGAAACGTTGTTATTGATAAGAGCTTTGGCGCACCTACTATCACAAAGGACGGTGTGACCGTAGCTAAAGAAATCGAACTCGAAAATAAGTTTGAGAATATGGGCGCACAGATGGTAAAAGAGGTCGCCAGCAAGACATCCGACGTAGCCGGAGACGGTACAACCACGGCGACAATCCTGGCGCAGGCAATATTCAGGGAAGGCAGCAAGCTCGTAGCAGCAGGCCATAACCCAATGGAGCTTAAGCGTGGTATCGACAAGGCAGTTACCGCAAGTGTAGCAGCCCTTAAAAAGCTCTCCAAGCCAATCAAGGAGCAGAAAGAGGTCGCGCAGGTCGGTACGATATCCGCGAACGGCGACGCTGAGATCGGCGGAATCATCGCTGACGCAATGGAGAAGGTCGGTAAAGAAGGCGTTATAACAGTAGAAGAAGCAAAGGGCATGGAGACAGTCCTTGATGTAGTAGAGGGTATGCAGTTCGACAGGGGTTATCTTTCACCTTACTTTGTAACCGATGCCGAGAGGATGGAGTGCATCCTTGAGGATCCATTTATCCTTATTAATGAGAAGAAGATATCGAGCATGAAGGACCTGCTCCCGATCCTTGAGAAGATAGCAAAGATGGGTAGGCCGCTCCTGATCGTATCCGAGGATGTCGAGGGCGAAGCCCTTGCAACACTCGTTGTAAATAAGCTTCGTGGTACGCTGCATGTTGCTGCTGTTAAGGCCCCGGGCTTTGGCGATAGAAGAAAGGCAATGCTAGAAGATATCTCAATCCTTACAGGTGGTAAGCTTATCGCCGAAGAGCTGGGCGTAAACCTTGAGACCCTTGAGGTCGAGGACCTTGGAAGTGCAAAGAGGGTTGTTATTGATAAGGACAACACAACGATCATCGATGGTACTGGCAAGAAGACCGAGATAAGCGCAAGAGTAAAGCTTCTTCGCTGCCAGATCGAGGAGTCAACATCTGACTATGATAAAGAAAAGCTTCAGGAAAGACTCGCCAAGCTCGCAGGCGGCGTAGCCGTTATTAATGTAGGCGCAGCGACCGAGATGGAGATGAAAGAAAAGAAGGATAGAGTCGAAGACGCTCTGCACGCAACTCGCGCAGCCGTTGAAGAGGGCGTAGTCCCGGGTGGCGGCGTAGCTTACCTGAGAGCCCTCCCTGCTCTTGATAAACTTGAGCTCTGTGGTGACGAGCAGTTCGGCGTTAATATCATAAAGAGAGCACTGGAAGAGCCTATTCGTCAGATCGTTGCAAACGCAGGTGGCGAGGGTTCTGTTGTAGTTGATAAGGTAAAGAGGGCAAAGGGCGCAAACGGCTTTAATGCAGCGACCGATGTCTACGAAGACCTCTTAAAGGCCGGTGTTATTGATCCTGCCAAGGTTGCAAGGGTTGCACTCCTTAATGCAGCATCGATCTCTGGTCTTATGCTCACGACCGAGGCCATGATAGCTGATAAGCCAAGCGATGATAGCGCAGGCGGCGGCATGCCAGATATGGGTGGCATGGGCGGTATGGGCGGCATGGGCGGAATGGGTGGTATGGGCGGAATGATGTAATTTTAAAACTCCGTCTAAGACGGGTTTTATTAATTTTCATTTGCAATAAGTCCTAACACCGGTTGACGTTTTTTATCGTTAGCTGAATAATTAGAGGGCCGAGCTTTTTAAGCTCGGCCCTTTTT
>CAZUFI010000191.1:0-3060 GCA_964618745.1 uncultured Thermodesulfobacteriota bacterium
CCTCATCTTCTAGAGAAAAATCTTCTTCCTGTATGCGTACAAGTTCCGTCATTTTATATAGTCCTTTAAATAATTTTGGTAGTGCTGCGCACAGCAAATTCATTAATAAGGTCTCGTTTTTGCGACGAAGTCGCTTTGCCTCCGGTGCAACCGGTGGTGCTCGCCGCACGGCAAATTTATTAATATGATTCTGTGCTACGCATGACTCAGTGCTATTTGATTAACTTTGCCCTGACGCAGTCAGCCGCCTGCGAAGGGTGGCATAATTGCGATTTCATCGCCGTCTTTTATATTGTGGCTGGTTGTTACCTGCTCTTCATTTACGGCATAGATAAACGGGCCGTCCGGCAGTTCGGGAAAGCGTGTTTTTAACCCATCGATAATATAGGAGAGGGGCTTTGCCGCGCTGCTTATTTCGATGGTCGTTTCTTTTGTCCCTGTCTTGCCAGAGAGCATTCCGAAGAATAAAATTTTAACAGCCATCTCTACCTACCTGTCTCTTTCTTGTTTTTGCGACGAAGTCGCTTTGCCCCCGGTGCAACCGGTGGTGCTGCGCACAGCAAATTTATTAATATGATTCTGTACTAAGTATGACTCAGTTCTTCCTAATTAACTTTGCCCCACCGCAGGTGGTGTTCGCCGCACGGGTACTGCGTACGGCTAAATTCATTAATATGATTCTGTGCTACGCGTGACTCTGTACTACCTGATTAACTTTAGCCCTCACGCAGGTACTGCGTACTGCAAAATTCATTAATAAGGTCTTGTCTTTGCGACGAAGTCGCTTTGCCTCCGGTGCAACCGGTGGTGCTGCGCACAGCATATTCATCAATAAAACTTCGTGCTATGCATGACTCTGTATTTACTAATCAACTTTGCTCCACCGCAGGTGGGCGGTGCCAGTGTCCGCTGCGTCCGCCTTTTTTCTCTATTAGTTCAACGTTGGTTATTGTCATTGATTTATCGATGGCCTTGCACATATCGTAGATGGTAAGGAGCGCGCAGCTAACTGAGGTTAGGGCTTCCATTTCTACGCCTGTCTGCCCGACGCAGCTAACGGTTGAGGAGACCTTAATTGAGGCTCGTTTGTCACAGCCCTCTGCAATCGGCGTGTCTGTGAATTCGATCTCTACGCCTGTTAGCTGGATGGGGTGGCACATCGGAATCATATCCGGCGTGTGTTTTGCACCCATTACGGCTGCGACATCCGCGACGGCCAGGACGTTGCCTTTTTTGATCGCACCGTCTTTGATGCGGGCAAGCGTTGCCTGCTCCATCAAGATTGAGCCTGAGGCAACCGCAACGCGCGTTGTTGTGTTTTTCTCAGATACATCTACCATGCGGGCTCGTCCGCTCTTGCTAAAATGTGTCAGGTCGTTATCGCTCATTTCAATCTATCCTATTGTTTGATGCGTATTTAGTATGATATCAGCGGCATTCTAATTACCTTGCCACGTTCCTGAATTATCGTTATCTTTCCGTCTACTATTTCAAAGAGTCTATCTGCCATTACATAGGCCTCTGCGTGGTCGTGCGTAATCATCAGGATCGGGACCTTCCAGTCTTTCTGTAGATCTTTGATGAACTTTCTAAGGACCGGGCGAAGCTCCGCGTCAACGGCAGAGAAGGGCTCGTCCATCAGTAGTAGCTCTGGCCGTGGTGCAATGGCGCGCGCAAGGGCTACGCGCTGGCGTTCTCCGCCGGATAGCTTTAAAGGATGCTGCTTTAAAAGATGGTCAAGTTCAAGCTCTGAGTACAGGTGCTCAAGCCATATTTTATTATCGTTTATATCTTCTTTGGTCAGACCAAAGAGGATATTCTTTTTTACCGAGAGCCACGGAAAGAGTGCACCTTCCTGACAGACGTATCCTATCTTGCGCTTATCAGGAGAGGTATCTGTCGAGTGGTCAAAGACGATCTTGTCGTTGATTTTGACCGAGCCGTGATCCGGCCTTTCCAGCCCTGCTATACAGCGCAGGAGCGTTGATTTACCAGAGCCGTTCGGGCCGGTAAGGACTGCGAGTTCTTTACCAAAGCCCAGGCTCGCGTCAAGGTCAAACTCTCTTAATGCTTTTTTTATCTCTATCTGTATCATCGTCTATAGCTCTTTTTTTATATACGTCCGTAGCCCGCTGAGATTCCGCTGCTACGACGATTAAAATAATATACGACCGAGAGGATTGCAAATGAAAAAACCAGGAGTATCAAAGCCATGACTGCGGCTTGACCGTACTCCAGCATTTCTACGTGTTCGTATAGGGCGATGCTTGCGACCTTTGTCTCGCCCGGGATGCTGCCGCCTATCATCAAGACGACTCCGAACTCACCGACTGTATGGGCAAATGACAGCATAATCCCTGTTATAACACCTCGGCGAGACGCAGGTAGAATAACGCGCCAGAAGCACTGCCATTTTGTGCAGCCAAGCATGCGCCCCGCATCTTTAAGCTTCGGGTCTACGGCCTCAAAGGCATTCTGGATGGGCTGGACCGCAAATGGGAAGCTATATAAAATCGATCCGATAACGATACCTGGGAATGTAAAGGCCAGTGTGTGCCCGGTGAAGGACTCAAAAAAACGGCCCACCGGGGTCATATTGCCAAGCATCACAAGGACGAAAAAACCAAGGACCGTCGGAGGTAGGACTATCGGTAGCGCAAAGACGGCCTCTACCAGATGCTTACCTCTAAAGTTCCTTGAGGCCAGCAGGTAGGCAATCGGTATCGCTAGAAAAAGCAGGCAGACGGTAGTGACGAGTGCTAGCTTGATCGATATTATAAATGGCATCCAGTCCATTTTTATGAATCGTCCTCTTTAGGGCTTTGAGTTTCTCTTAAATAGTCTTAAAATATTAGCATATTATAGCAGTTAGCATCTTCTTTGACTACTGTTTTTCGCCATTGCAGGGGTTGCTGGGCCTTTTGCTTTGCGTACTTTAAAAATAGTAAGACAGAGGCGAGCCTCTGTAAGTGTCAACCTTGTTTATCACCCGCACCTCCGTTTATCACCCCCAGCCCGTCTATCACCCCCACCCCGGCCCTCCCCCATCAAGGGGGAGGG
>CAZUFI010000192.1:0-3038 GCA_964618745.1 uncultured Thermodesulfobacteriota bacterium
AAAGACCTTGAGCGCATAGCAATAGTCGGCGAGAACAAATGGGAAGAGTGGATGAGCAAACTCAGTAAGCCCTTCGTAAAAGGAAAGGCCCGCTACTTTGATAGTCACGAGCTGGAAGAGGCATGGAAGTGGCTGGAGTCGTAAAAGACTCGCCATCACAACCATTATGTCTCGGGGCGAGGACGCGCCGAAAGATCATAACTATAAAGACCGTTGGGTTTCGCTATAGGTCTTCGACCCTTCGCTCTACCCAACCTACAAAACTATGCGTAGTACGGAATCATATTAATGCATTTTGCCGTGCGGCGAGCACCACCTGCCGGTGGGGCAGAGCGACTTCGTTACATATCACCCTACAAAACTGCACTAGCCGGTATTTCCGAAAAACCCCTTTTGTGATATATTCAAATAAGAAGCTTGTCATTGCGAGGAGCAAAGGGTCGCAGACCCGCAGCGGCAAAGCAATCTCGTCTTTTACCTTCAGGGTTTTTATAGAAAGAACAGAGTCCTTCAATGGTATTTATCCTCCCCCTTTATAAAAGGGGGACTGAGGGGGATTGATTACGTCTTGACCTACAGCCAAACAGAAACCAAATTGCTTTGCTGCGGATTAAATCTCCTCCGCTCGCAATGACAAAGATCTAAAACCGTTATTTTCCCGAGGGGTTTTAAAGGTATGCGCTGGCACACTCAAGATATCGGTGAGGTACTTAAGACTCTCGCCTCTTCCAGGGGCGGCCTCGCCTCAGGCGATGCCGCCAGAAAACTCGTCGAGTTCGGTCCAAACACCCTTAAGGAAGGTAAGAAACGCACGCCACTCCAGATGATCCTTGATCAGTTCAAGGACTTTATGATTCTGGTCTTAATAGCCGCTGCGGTCGTCTCCGGCATAGTCGGTGATCTTAAAGACACCGTTGTAATCATCGTAATAATTATCCTTAATGCCATTATTGGCTTTGTCCAGGAGTACCGGGCGGAAAAGGCCATAGCAGCACTTAAGTCAATGGCAGCACCCAAGGCCTTTGTAAAGAGGGACGGCGTGGTCATGGCCGTAGCCTCAGCAGATATCGTTCCGGGCGATATAGTAACCCTTGATGCAGGATGCGTCGTTGCGGCCGATCTTCGTATAATAGAGTCGGCAAACCTCAAGATTGACGAGTCGGCACTTACAGGCGAGTCAGTACCTGTTGAAAAAACCACCAGTAGCCTGGACGATAAAGACCTCCCCATCGGTGATCGGCACAACATGGCCTTTAAGGGGACAACCGTGCCGTATGGCAGGGGCGTGGGGGTTGTCGTTGCAACAGGAATGGAGACCGAGCTTGGGAAGATCGCTTGGATGCTCACCGAAGAAAAAGAGGTAAAGACCCCGCTCCAGAAAAGAATGGCACGTTTTGGCAAACGTATAGCCATAGCTATCCTCTTTATTAGTGCCTTTATATTTGCCGTGGGGCTGGCTCGTGGAGAAGATCCGCTCATTATGCTTATGACCGCGATAAGCCTTGCCGTTGCAGCTGTCCCTGAAGCACTCCCAGCCGTTATTACGATCTCTCTCGCACTTGGTGCAAAAAAGCTAATCAAGCAAAATGCCCTTATAAGAAAGCTCCCTGCCGTAGAGACGCTTGGCTCTGTTACTTATATCTGTACGGATAAGACAGGTACGCTTACGATCAATGAGATGACTGTAGAAGAGGTCTTTACAGGTAATAAGTTATATAAGATAAAAAATAGCGAAAAATTTGAAGAGACAGAGGTCGGTCGGCTGTTGCAGACAGCGATGGCGATCAGTAATGACGCAAGCCTTGATAATGACGGTAGCCTCGTCGGCGACCCTACCGAGACGGCGATCTTTAAGGCAGCACTTGATAACGGATTTGAGAAGAAGATATTAGAGAGAGATTTTCCGCGCGTAGCCGAGCTGCCCTTTGACTCAGAACGTAAGATGATGACGACCTTTCATAAAGCCTCAGCAGGTGGCTATATCTCATTTACCAAAGGTGGGGTCGAGGTGATAATCGACCGAAGCTCGCTGGTGCTTACCGCGACCGGGTCGCAACCAATAGACAGAGCCTTCCTTGCAAAAGAAAGTGAGCGGATGGCAGCGGACGGCCTGCGAGTCCTTGCCGTCGGTATGCGCAGATGGGCGGAACTACCAGAGGAGATAATCACCGAAGAGGTCGAAGAAGACCTTACCTTTCTCGGCTATCTGGGGTTGATGGATCCGCCAAGGGCCGAGGCGAAGGAGGCGATAAAGCTCTGCAAGCGAGCCGGCATAAGGCCGGTTATGATAACAGGCGATCATCCTATTACGGCTCGCGCAATAGCGATGAGGCTAGGTATTATAGAGTGCGGTGAAGAGGTTATGACAGGGGTAGATCTGGCAAGTCTTACCCTGGCTGAGTTTGAAGAGAAGGTTCTGAGGATAAGCGTCTACGCACGGGTCGCCCCGGATCAAAAACTAAAGATTATAAAGGCCCTTCAGGATAAAGGCGAGTTCGTTGCGATGACCGGGGACGGGGTGAATGACGCGCCCGCTCTAAAGCGCGCAGATATCGGCGTTGCAATGGGGATTACCGGCACAGACGTCGCAAAGGAAGCCAGCCACATGATCCTGCTCGATGATAACTTCGCGAGTATCGTCGGAGCTGTCAGGAGCGGTAGGCGTATCTATGATAATATAAGAAAGTTCATACGCTATACGATGACGAGCAACTCCGCCGAGATATGGGCTATCTTCCTGCCACCGTTTTTCGGTTTACCCATTCCGCTCCTGCCGATACATATCCTATGGATAAACCTTGTCACAGATGGCCTGCCCGGTCTTGCGCTGGCAGCGGAGCAGGAAGAAGAAGGGATAATGGAGCGAGCTCCCCGCCACCCCAAAGAGAGCATCTTCGCCGGAGGTATGGGGTTACAGATCATCTGGGTAGGGTTTTTAATGGGAGGGCTAGCAGTGCTGAGCCAGGCCCTCTCTATCGCAAACAACGCGCACTGGCAGACCATCGTCTTTACCGTGCTCTGCCTCTCTCAGATGGGAC
>CAZUFI010000193.1:0-3033 GCA_964618745.1 uncultured Thermodesulfobacteriota bacterium
CCGTTTAGAACGGATCGGGGGAAAGTGGCAAAACAAAAAAAAGAAGAAAGAGGTCTTAAGGCCGAGATAGCCGGAATAATATTTCTAGCCATCGCACTGTTGGCTACGGCTAGTCTAATATGTTTTCATACCGGCACCGAGAGTCGCGTAGGGCTGATCGGTAATACTATTTCCTGGCTTCTCTTTATCGCAGTTGGTCTTACCGCGTATGTCTTTCCGGCACTCTTCTTTTTTATCTCCTACAGAATGCTCTTCAAATTCGGCGTTAAGGTAAGGGCTACGATTCCCATAAGCCTTATCTTGTTTATCGTGGCCCTTGCGGCCCTAATCGAGATTATTCTTGGCGGGCAGGGCGGGATAGTCGGTAACTTTATCGCAAGGCATCTTGGTCTTTATCTTGGTTCTGCCGGTAGTATTATCGTCCTTGGTGCTGTCTTATTGATTGCGCTGCGCGTGGGTACGGGCATCTCGGTCGTTAGGTTTGGGCAGAGCATAGCCGCTGTAATTTTGGCAGTCGTGAGATTTTTCGGGGTCTTGGTCTCTGGTATAGCAAGAAGGTTTGGCAAGCGTCGCAGCGATTCTGCCGCTAATAAAGAAAAGATAAAGGCGCAGGCCGCAATCGTTGCGGCTGAGCAAGGGCCTCGCAAAAAACCAACCATTGTTACCTCAAAGTCGGTTAAGGACGTAGCACCAAAGAAACCCGAGCAGAGCCAGGAACGCTTTGAGTTTGCAACAGAGGGGGCAAAGGGGAGTTTTAAACTGCCCTTGATGAGCTTTCTTAATGAGAGCGATGGCGGTAGAGGCCTTTATGATAAAGAGACTATCCTGACAAACTCAAAGATCCTGGAGAAAAAACTCCATGACTTTGATGTGGCCGGTCATGTCGTAGAGGTAAGGCCCGGCCCGGTTGTTACGACCTATGAGTTTGAGCCAGCCCCGGGTATTAAGGTCGGTAAGATCACAAACCTGTCAGATGATCTGGCTCTTGCGATGCGTGCCGAGTCCATACGGATTCTTGCCCCTGTGCCGGGCAAGGCCGTTGTCGGTATAGAGATACCCAATCTGGAGCGGGAGACGATAGCATTTAGAGATATTCTGGAGTGTGATGAATATGGCAAGAGTAAGTCTCCGCTAACGCTCGCCCTTGGTAAAGACGTCTCTGGTGTCCCCTTTACAGCAGACCTTGCAAAGATGCCGCATCTTCTGGTAGCAGGCGCAACGGGTGCGGGTAAGAGCGTCGCGGTAAACGCGATGATCTTGAGTATCCTCTATAAGGCCACCCCTGACGATGTCCGTTTCTTGATGATAGATCCGAAGATGCTTGAGTTATCGGCTTATGAGGGTATTCCGCATATGCTCGCCCCGGTCGTTACCAACCCTAAGCGAGCAAGCGTAATGTTGCGCGGCATAGTGACTGAGATGGAGAAGCGTTATAAGCGCATGGCCGTTAAAGGGGCAAAAAATATTGATGACTATAATGAAAAGATAGTAGCCGAGGAAAAGGTGGGCGGGGTAAAAGATACGCCAGCTATGGCATCGAGCGAGAATGCCGATGCGACAGAGGCGATAGAGCACGGAAAACTTCCGTATATAGTTGTTATAATCGACGAGCTGGCTGATCTTATGGTTACAGCCGGTAAAGATGTAGAGGATTCTCTGGTAAGGCTCTCGCAGATGGCGCGTGCTGCGGGGATTCATCTGATTCTTGCCACACAGCGGCCCTCTGTTGATGTCTTGACAGGGCTTATAAAGGCCAATTTTCCTGCAAGAATTTCTTTTCAAGTTCCTTCCAGAATCGACTCCCGTACAATCCTTGATTCAATGGGAGCGGAGTCGCTCCTTGGCAACGGTGATATGCTTTTTCTCCCTCCGGGCTCGTCCAAGTTAAAGAGGGTGCACGGGGTCTATGTTTCTTCTGATGAGATACTGCGAGTAACCGAGGCCCTTAAAAAACAGGCAAAGCCTATCTTAAAGAAGGCAGAAATTATAGATGCCAAGACGGTAAGTCGCATCGAGGAAGAGGAAGAGCTTGGCGAAGAGTTTATGAAGAAGTACAGAGAGGCCGTTCTTATGGCAGAGAAACTTGAGTTCTTATCGACCTCTTATATTCAGCGCAGGT
The DNA here is from genome assembly GCA_964618745.1 of uncultured Thermodesulfobacteriota bacterium. Lineage (GTDB taxonomy): Bacteria > Desulfobacterota > GWC2-55-46 > GWC2-55-46 > DRQE01 > JAJRSM01. The sequence continues at coordinate 2,120 of CAZUFI010000193.1, forward strand.
TCAGGATAGGTTATAATACGGCGGCTCGAATAATAGAGAGGATGGAGGAGGAAGGCATAGTAGGGCCTTCGCAGGGAAGTAAGCCAAGAGAGGTCTTGAAAAGAGGTATCGGAGATAGTAGTTTATAAGGGCTGAAATTAAAGATGTGAGTCGGGTGCGGTGGCCGTGATAGTAAAAAAAAATAACAGGTTTTTCTGGATTGGTTTCTTGGTGGTCTTGGCCGCAAGTCTTGTCTTTGTAGAGCCCTCTGGAGCTGCGGTTAGGGCTAAGGATATCCTCGCGAAGGTTACCCAGAGGTATAGCTCTATTGATACGCTCTCGGCCCGGTTTAAGCAGGTGGCTTTTTATCAGCAGCTTAATCGTAGTAATGTCTCTGAGGGAAGGGTTTTTTTAAAAGGGCCGGTAAAGGACGCTGCGGAAGAGATTCCGGCAAAGATGCGCTGGGAGTATGAGTTCCCAACAAAAGATGTTATCGTAAGCGACGGTGTGACGCTCTGGATGTACCAGCCCGATATTATGCAGGTTATAGAGACTGATGCCAGCCGAGGTCCGTTGCCTATTGTTATGCGACTCTTGACGGGTTTTTCAGGGATAGAGGGGACGGTAGGCGGCGAGCTGGAGGATGATTTTCTGATAGATATTATCCGTGATGGTAAGGAGAGCTGGGGAGTGAGTATGGCCCCGACCTATGGCGAGACCAGTTTTAGCAGGCTTGTCGTTAAGATAAATAAAGAAAGTTTTATAGTAGAGGGCGTAAAGGTTGTAGACCCTTACGGGGTCGAGACAACGGTGAGCCTTAAGGATATAAAGATAAATCCAAGTCTTAAGGATAAGATCTTTCGCTTTGATGCACCCAAGGGTGTTACGGTTGTAAAGCCATAGGTGGTGCTCACCGCACGGCAAATTCATTAATA